>NZ_JBFNQN010000011.1 GCF_040796495.1 Kineococcus endophyticus
ACGTGGCGCAGGAGCTGAACGGGCGACCACGCAAGACGCTCGGCTGGGCCAACCCAGCCGAGCGCCTACGTGATCTACTCACCCTCACGTAGACCACGCGGTGTTGCGAGGACCACGAGAATCCGCCCCGCTAGGTTCGGCCCGATGCGTCAACGATCCCGACCCCAGGCGGCGTTGCAGAGCGCTGCGTAGACGGCTCGTGACGCTGCGTCGACGGCGCGGCGGCGAGTGAGGGAGCTTGCGCGGTCCTGTCCGACGTCCCGGTTAACGTACGCGCACGAGTCCTCCACACGGGTCGGCTCGACGGTGCGAGCGGGCGGAGGTGGGCGGTGACGGACCTCGCCGTGCCCGCCGCCGACGCCTCCGACGTCCCGCCCGGGTCGACGACCTCCGCGCCCTCCGACGCCGGGCTGGCTCTCGTCCACGACCCGGCCCACGGGCTGGCGGTGACGGTCCGCCGCCACCTCGACAACGCGCCCGTGCCCGAGTGGCGCGTGCTGGCCCAGCAGGGGGGCCACCCCCCGTTCACCGGTCCGGACTGGCTGCGGGCCGTGCACGCCCACGTCGGGCGGGGTGAACCGCTGCTGGTCAGCGTCCGCCGCGACGGCCGGCTCCTCGCCTTCGGCGCCTTCGCGCTCCTCGGTGGCCCGCGCCCCCTGCTGACGTTCCTCGGCGCGGGGGGCAGCGACTACGCGGCCGTCCTCACCGACCCCGACGCCGACGTCCCGGCCGTGCGGCTCGTCGCGGCCGTCCTCGACGGCGCCGTGCGCGAGGCCCCGGGGGCGTTCCTCGACCTCGAGCAGGTGCCGGCGCAGGGCGAGCAGACCGAGCACGTCGCCGCCTGGGCCCGGCTGCGCGGGTACGCCCAGCGCACGCTGCCGCAGGCCACCGTCCACTCCGTCGCCCTGCCCGCGACGGTCGAGGAGTACGACGCCTCGCTCGGCCGGCACGCCCGTCACGAGGAGCGCCGGCAGTGGCGGCGGCTGGCCGAGCTGGGCGAGCTCGCCGTCGCCGACGACCTCCTCGAGCCCGTCACGGCGCTGCGCCCGCACGACCCGGAGGCGGCCGCGGACCGGCTGGAGGAGCTCGTCACCGAGCTCGCGGAGGTCGACGACGCGCACCCGCACGCCGAGCGCCGCCGCCGGCCCTGGCGGGGCGCCTCGGGCCGCACGCTGACCGAGGTCCTGTGGACCTCCCCGCCGGGGACCGTCCAGCTGTCCGGGCTGCGCGTGGACGGGGAGCTCGTGGCCTACGCGTTCTGCCTGGCCGGGCCCCGCGCCCTGCACGGGTACGTGCAGAGCTACCGCTCGCGGTACGCGCCGACGGGTCCGGGCACGCTCCTGCTGCTGCGGCTGTGCCGCCGGGCCGTGCTCACCGGGTACCGCGAGCTGGACCTGCTGCGCGGGGACGAGGCGTACAAGAGGCGGCTGCACCCCGTCGCGCACCAGACCGTGCGGCTGGTGCTCACGCCCTCGGGGCGGGACGCGCTGCCGGCGCTGGCCGACCGGTTCGCGCTGCTCCGGCGCACCTACCGCGACGAGGTCCGCCGCTCCGAACGGCTCGACCGGTCGTGGACCGCGCTGGCGGGCGCGCTGGAGCGGGCCCGCGACGAGGTCGTCCGGCGCCGCCCGGCCCTCCCTGCCCTACCGGCCCCACGCCTGCCGCGACGGCGGCGTCGCTGACGGCTGTGCTGACGGTGGGGTCGCCGGGACGCGCCGGTGGGCCCGCAGGAGGAACACGAACAGCACGACGAGCCCGACGACGGCCACGACGAGGTGGACGAGGTCGCTGCCCGAGGAGTCCCACGTCGCGTGCAGCACCACCGCCAGCAGGTACGTGCCGACGAACGCCCACACCGCCCGCCCCCGGCGCCGGGCGGAGGGGATGCGCCACAGCATCGCCACGGTCATGCCCGTCCACGCGATGTGGCAGGCAGGGGAGAGCAGCCCGCGCAGCAGCAGCTCCTCGTCGACCGCGGCGATGCTGCGCGCCCGCAGCAGTTCCTGGAAGCCGTAGCCCATCGTCTCCAGCACCGCGAAGCCCATGCCCGAGGCGACCCCCACGACGACGCCGCCGCGCGGGTCGCGCGGGCGCAGCACCAGGAACACCGCCAGGGGCACCACGAGCTTCGCGAACTCCTCGATGAGCCCCACGAAGAGCATCGGGACGGTGCCCAGGGTCCGCAGCGTGTCGAACTCCAGCGTCCCGGCCGTCACCGTGCCGACCACCCCGCCGGCGATCGCCACGGTGGCCACGAGCCAGCCGCGCACGGCCGGGCCGCGGCCGCCCGTCTCGGCGAAGGCCAGGACGCTCACGGGGACGGTGATGGCCCCCAGGAGCAGCAGCGAGGGGAAGAAGTTGAGGTTCTCCGTGTTCACCATCACCCGGAGCACGACGACGTAGGCGAGGACGCCGGCGACGAGCACCCCCAGCCACGCGAGGCGGGCCAGCCGGCCGGTGCGGGGGGACGCGGAGGGCGCTGTCGGGACGTGATCGTGGGTCACGCCCGACAGCGTGGCCGAGCTACCCCCGGGCCGCCAGTTCCGCACGGGTGGGCGGGTTCGCCCCGGCCCGTGAGCACGTGATGGACGCCGAGGCGATGGCCGTGGTGACCAGGGACTCCAGCGTCCCGAGCCCCAGGTGCCGCAGCCTCGGCAGCGCGTCGCCCCCGAGGAGGTCGTGCTCGGCGAGGGCGTGCAGCAGCCCCGACATGAACGCGTCCCCCGCCCCCACGGTGTCGACGACGTCGACGCGCGGGGCCGGGACGTGCAGCGTGCCGGCGCCCGAGACCGCGACGGCGCCGGCGCTGCCGCGCGTCACCACGACGAGCGCGGGGCCGCACCCCTGCCAGCGGTGCGCGACGTCCTCGACGTCCTGACCCGGCAGCAGCCACTCGAGGTCCTCGTCGGAGGCCTTGACGACGTCGGCGGCCGCCACGAACTCCTCCACCCGCGCCAGCGCCTGGGCGGGGGAGTCGAAGAAGGCCGGTCGCACGTTCGGGTCGTAGCTGGTCGTGGCCCGCCCGCGCACCGAGCGCAGCAGGTCCAGGGCCGTCGTGGCCCCCGGGTCCACGGCCGCGCCGATGGACCCGGTGTGCAGCAGGGCGAGGTCGTCCGGCAGGGACGTCTCCGGC
This sequence comes from Kineococcus endophyticus, assembly GCF_040796495.1. Classification (NCBI taxonomy): domain Bacteria; kingdom Bacillati; phylum Actinomycetota; class Actinomycetes; order Kineosporiales; family Kineosporiaceae; genus Kineococcus; species Kineococcus endophyticus. Next base: position 3,134 of record NZ_JBFNQN010000011.1, read on the forward strand.
ACCCGCCAGACCAGGTCGAAGTCGTAGGTGGCCTTGCCCTCGGCGTCGATCTCGGCCCGCGCGACGGCGGTCCGGTCGGCGTCCACGGCGCCCGGCAGCAACCGCACCCCGGCCCCGGCGAGGTGGCCGGTCAGCAGCTCGCCGTGGGCGTCGTCGCCGAGCCGGGTGAGGAGGGCGACGTCGTGCTCGAGCCGGCCCAGGCCGTAGGCGACGTTCAGCGGGGACCCGCCGGGGTGCTCGGCGCTGGTGTCCTCGCCCGCGCGGTGCACGACGTCGACGAGGGCCTCCCCGACGACGACGGTCGGGCGGGAGGGTGCACGTCCCGCCATCAGCGCGGACCGGTGAAGTCGACGGCGGAGTAGGCCTGCAGCTTGGACAACCGGTGCTCGCTCTCGACCTTGCGGATGGTGCCGGACTTGCTGCGCATGACGATGCTCGACGTGGAGATCGTGTCGCCGCGGTAGCGCACGCCGTCGACGAGCTCGCCGTCGGTGATGCCGGTGACGACGAAGTAGACGTTGTCGCTGGCCACGAGGGTGGACGTGTCGAGGACGGCGTCGAGGTCGTGCCCGGCGTCGATCGCCTTCTGCTTCTCCTCGTCGTCGCGCGGCCACAGCCGGCCCTGGATCGCGCCGCCGAGGCAGTGCATCGCGCAGGCCGTGATGATCCCCTCCGGGGTGCCGCCGACGCCGAGGAGCAGGTCGACGCCGGTGCCCTCGCGGGCGGCCATGACGGCGCCGGCGACGTCGCCGTCGGAGATGAACTTGATGCGGGCGCCGGCGTCGCGGACCTCCTCGGCCAGCTTCGCGTGCCGCGGGCGGTCCAGGATGCAGACCGTCACGTCCTCGACCCAGCGCTTCTTCGCGCGGGCCAGGCGGCGGATGTTCTCCCGCACCGGCAGGCGGATGTCGACGACGTCCGCGGCCTCGGGGCCGACGGCCAGCTTGTCCATGTAGAACACGGCGCTCGGGTCGTACATCGTGCCGCGCTCGGCGACGGCCAGGACGGCCACCGCGTTCGGCATGCCCCGCGCCGTGAGGGTCGTCCCGTCGATGGGGTCGACGGCCACGTCGCACTCGGCGCCGCTGCCGTCCCCGACGCGTTCGCCGTTGTAGAGCATGGGCGCGTTGTCCTTCTCGCCCTCGCCGATGACGACGGTGCCGTTCATCGAGACGGTGCCGATGAGGGTGCGCATGGCGTTGACGGCGGCGCCGTCGGCCTTGTTCTTGTCCCCGCGCCCGACCCACCGGCCGCCGGCCATGGCGGCTGCCTCGGTGACGCGGACGAGCTCCATCGCGAGGTTGCGGTCGGGGGCCTCGTCGGCGACGACGAGGGAGGGCGGGAGCGTGGTCTGGTGGGACGGGGTGTGAGCCATGGGCGGGACCTCCTGGGCGACGTGGATCTGCTGGTCGGCGCTGCGGGATCCGGTGCCCCCGGGCGGGCGGCCGGCGACGCTCGTCGTCGGCTGCCGACTCTATCCGTCACCATGGGGGCGTGAGCACGACCGGTCGCCCCTCCGACAGCCCGTCCGTCGCACCGGGGGAGGACCCCCGCGGCGTCCCGCGGCAGCGGCACTCCGGCGGCAACGTCCGGTCGATGGTGCTGTCCATGGCCGTGATCCTCGGCATGGTCCTCGTCGTCGTCTGGCTCATCCCGCGGCCCAACGCCATCGAGCAGCCCGCCGTGGACGTCGCCAACGCCGCCCAGGGCGCCGCCTCCCAGCTGCCGTTCGCCCCCGTCGTCCCGGACGGCCCGGAGGGCTGGACCGCGACGTCGGCCAACGTCAACCGCTCGACCGACGGCGTCGTGACCTGGCACATCGGGTACCGCACGGACGGCGGGAAGTACCTGGCCCTGGAGACCGCGCAGGACACGACGCGCACCTGGCTGCGCGCCCAGACCCAGAGCGGTGACGCCCAGGGCGAGCAGACGATCGGCGGGGAGGTCTGGCAGCGGTACCTGCAGCCGGACCGCGAGCGCTACAGCCTGGTGCGCACCCAGGACGGGCAGACGTTGCTCGTGACGGGGGAGGGCGGGTACGGCGTGCTCACCGAGCTCGTGCAGGCCGCTGAGGCCGGCTGGACCAAGGCCGGGACGCCCTGGGGCGTGCGCTCCTAGGACCCGGCACCGAGATGGCGCCACCAGGTCGCCGGGCCCCCGAGTGGCACGTTCCGCCCCACGTCCGGGTCCCGAACGGGTCGCGACGCACCACGTCCGCGGTGCGGCACGTTCCCGCGACGGGCGTTCGCCGGCCCGCTCGTGACCGCACCGTCGTGCTGTCGGCCGGGACGTCGGGGACCTCGCGGTCCCGCTCGACGTCTTGGGGTCGACCGTGAGGGCGTCGCCTCCCCAGCACTCTGATCGCACGACCGGGCGGCCGAGGTGGCGGGCGACGACGACGCGTCGACAGTCGAAGACCTTCGCCCTCCTGTGGGGCGTCCTCGCGCTCGTCTGGTGGCTCCTGCTCGCGTCCGGTGGGAACGCGTGGTGGCAGTACGTGACGGGGGCCGCGTGGACGGCCATGGCCATCGGCCACGGCATCTCGTGGCGCCTGTGGCGGCCGGAGTGGGACCGCTCGGGGAGTCGGGCCAGCGGTCGGAACCGCTGAGGTCGCGCGATCACCCGGGCTCGATCGACGACGGGCGGGTCAGCGTGACGAGCCCCGACCAGCCTGACGAGCCGGCGCCCCGGGGGCCGCTGCCGTCCACCGCGGCGTCGACCGGCGGGGGTGCCGACCACTGCCGCACCCCGCGCCCACGGGTGCGACGCGGCGGCACCTACTCCTCGTCGGCGTCGCTCCCACGGGCCGCGTCGAGCCGCTCGCGGGCGCCGTCGAGCCACTGCTGGCAGCGGTCGGCCAGCGCCTCCCCGCGCTCCCACAGGGCCAGCGCCTCCTCCAGGCCGGTCCCGCCCGTCTCCAGGCGCCGCACGACGTCGACGAGCTCGTCGCGGGCCTGCTCGTAGCTCAGCTGGTCCGCGGGCGTGGTGGTCGCGGTCGTCTCCTCGGGCACCCCGGGAGGTTACCCAGCGCCACCGGCGGACCCGTCACCCCGCGGTCGCCGCGACCTCCCCGTCGGCCAGCCGCAGGCGCAGCGCGGTGCCGGCGGGCGCGTCCTGCGGCTCCCGGACGAGGCTGCCGTCCTCCCGCTGCACCACTGCGTAGCCGCGCAGCAGCGTCGAGCGGGGGGACAGCGCCCGCACGCTCGTCCGCAGGTGCTCGACGTCGACGGCGGCCCGGTCCAGGCGCCCCGACACGGCCCGGCGCGCCCGCTCGCGCAGCCCGTCGACCTCGGCCGCCCGCCTGTCGAGCAGGACGTGCGGCGCGGCGAGGACCGGCCGGCTGCGCAGGGCGGCGAGCGCGTGCCCCTCGCGCTCGACGCGGCCCGTGACGGCCCGCCGCGCCCGCGACCGCAGCTGGCGGACCCCGGCCAGCTCCTCGACGACGTCCGGGACGACGAGGCGGGCGGCGTCCGTGGGCGTCGAGGCGCGCACGTCGGCGACGAGGTCGACCAGCGGGGAGTCGACCTCGTGCCCGATCGCCGAGACGACGGGGGTGCGGGCCGCGGCCACCGCCCGCACGAGGGCCTCGTTGCTGAACGGCAGCAGGTCCTCGACGCTGCCGCCGCCGCGGGCCAGCACGACGACGTCGACGGCGGGGTCGGCGTCGAGCTCGGCGAGCGCGGCCACCACCTCGGTGACGGCGTTGGGCCCTTGGACGGCCACCTCGCGGACCTCGAAGCGCACCGCGGGCCAGCGCAGCCGCGCGTTCTCCACCACGTCGCGCTCGGCGGCCGAGGCCCGGCCGCAGACCAGGCCGACGGTGCGCGGCAGGAAGGGCAGCGGCCGCTTGCGGGCGGTGTCGAAGAGGCCCTCGCTGCGCAGCACCCGCTTGAGGTGCTCCAAGCGCGCCAGCAGCTCCCCGACGCCGACGGGGCGCACGTCGTCGGCGGCCAGGGACAGCGACCCCCGCTTGGCGAAGAACTCCGGCCGGGCGTGGACGACGACGCGCGTGCCGTGGGCCAGGCCGTCGGGGAGCGCGTCGCGCAACCGTCCGAGCACGCGGCGGGCGATCGTCACCGGCAGGGACATGTCGGTGTCCGCGTCGCGCAGCGTCACGAAGACGACGGAGGAACCGGGGCGGTCGGAGACCTGCACGACCTGGCCCTCGACCCACGTCCAGGGCATCTTGGCGATGTAGGCGTCCATCTTGGCGGCGAGGAGCCGCACGGGCCACGGGTTCTCGGCGGTCGTCTCCCCGGCGGTGCTGGGACGGCGCGGCGGCGGGTCGGCGGGCACGGGCCCATCCTCCCCGGCCCTGCGCGCCGACCTACCATGGGGCGGTGAGCCAGACCGCCGAGACCGCAGCCGCGACCACCGCCGTCCTCGACGCGGGCCTCGACGCAGGGGACGACTGCAACGACACCTCGCTGCTCGCCCGGCCGACGGAGCGGGCCACCTGGGACGGGGGCAAGCGCGTCCTGCTCGCGGCTCCCCGCGGCTACTGCGCCGGGGTCGACCGCGCCGTCGTCGCCGTGGAGAAGGCGCTGGACCTCTACGGGTCGCCCGTCTACGTGCGCAAGGAGATCGTCCACAACAAGCACGTCGTGCAGACGCTGCAGCAGCGCGGTGCCGTGTTCGTCGACGAGACCGACGCCGTCCCCGAGGGCGCCCACCTCGTGTTCTCCGCCCACGGCGTGAGCCCCGCGGTGCGCGAGGCCGCGGCGGCGCGCTCGCTGCAGACGATCGACGCGACGTGCCCGCTGGTCACCAAGGTCCACAAGGAGGCCGTCCGCTTCGCCTCCCAGGACGCCCGCATCCTCCTCATCGGCCACACCGGCCACGAGGAGGTCGAGGGCACGGCGGGCGAGGCGCCCGAGCACATCACCGTCGTCGACAGCCCCGAGGTCGCCGACACGATCGAGGTCGAGGACACCGGCAACCTCGTGTGGCTCTCGCAGACCACCCTCAGCGTCGACGAGACGATGGAGACGGTCCGCCGCCTGCGCGTCCGGTTCCCGCACCTGCAGGACCCGCCGAGCGACGACATCTGCTACGCCACCTCCAACCGCCAGGTCGCGGTGAAGAAGATCGCCCCCGAGGCCGAGCTCGTCATCGTCGTCGGCAGCGCGAACTCCTCCAACTCCGTGCGCCTGGCCGAGGTGGCCCTCGACGCGGGAGCCCGTGCGGCGCACCGGGTCGACAACGCCGGCGAGGTCGACGACGCCTGGTTCGAGGGCGTCACCACCGTGGGGCTCACCTCCGGTGCGTCCGTCCCGGAGGTGCTCGTGCAGGAGGTGCTGGCCCTGCTCGCCGACCGCGGCTACGGCGCGGTCGAGGAGGTCACGACGGCCATGGAGGACCTGCAGTTCGCCCTGCCGACGGACCTGCGCCGCGACCTGAAGGCGGCCGGCGCGAGCCCGACGAACGCGGCCGGACGCCGCTCGCTGCCCGTCACTCCCGTCTGACCCGCAGCGGGACGACCTGCTCGTCCAGCAGCTCCGGGGCGGTCAACGGCCGGACGGCGTCCTCGAGGGGGACGAGTGCGGGCAGCGTCTCGTCGGCCAGGTCCAGCTCGCGGATGCGGCGGGCGGACACGAGGACGCGCCGCTCCAGCGTGCCCACGAAGCGGTTGTAGTCCTCCACGGCGCGGTGCAGCGTGCGCCCGAGGGAGGCGGTGTGACCCCCGAGCGTCCCGAGCCGCTCGTACAGCTCACGGCCCACCTCGAACAGCTCCCGCGCGTTCCCCGCGACCGCGTCCTGCTGCCACGTCAGGGCCACCGTGCGCAGCAGCGCCAGCAGCGTCGTCGGAGTGGCCAGCACGACCCGCCGCGACATGGCGTGCTCGAGCAGCGTCGGGTCCGCCTCGCACGCGGCGGCCAGGAACGCCTCGCCCGGCACGAAGCAGACGACGACGTCGGGGGAGTCCTCGACCGCGCTCGGGTACTCCTTCGCGGCGAGGGCGTCGACGTGGCCGCGGACCGCGCGCGCGTGGGCCAGCAGCTCGCGGCGCCGCTCGCCGTCGTCGGCCGCCTCGCCCGCGCGCAGGAACGCGGCGAGCGGCGCCTTGGCGTCGACGACGACGTGCTTGCCGCCCGGGAGGTTGACGACGAGGTCGGGGCGGACGCTGCGCCCGGCGCGCGTCGTGAGCGTCGTCTGCTCGACGAAGTCGACGCGGTCGAGCATGCCGGCGTGCTCGACGACGCGGCGCAGCTGGACCTCGCCCCACGACCCGCGCGAGCTGGACGCGCGCAGGGCCCCGGCGAGGGAGGCCGTCTGGTCGCGCAGCGCGTCCGTGCCCTCGGCGACCGAGCGCAGCTGCTCGGTGAGCCGCGCGTACTGCTGCACGCGGTCCCGCTCCAGCGCCGCGACCTGCGCCTCGACCCGTTCCAGCGTGGCCGCCACGGGGGTCACCGTCGCCGTCAGCTCGTGGCCGGCCGCGACGCGGTCCTCCAGCTCCTCGACGCGGTCGCGCAGCAGGTCCCGCTCGGCGCGCAGGGCGGCTTCGGCGGGGGCGGCCCGGCCGCGCAGCACCCAGCGCAGCAGCAGGGCCCCGGCGACGACGCCCACGAGCAGGCCGAGGAGCAGACCGAGCAGGAGAGCGAGGACGTCCATGCCGGGGACTGTGCCACCCGCCTCGGACACCGTCCGGGACCTCCCCTCGGACACCCGGGGCACGGGGCCGGGCGGGTAGGCTCCTGTTCCCGTGGCTCTCACCATCGGCATCGTCGGACTGCCCAACGTCGGCAAGTCCACGCTCTTCAACGCACTGACCGAGAACGACGCGCTCGCGGCGAACTACCCGTTCGCGACGATCGAGCCGAACGTCGGGGTCGTCGCGCTGCCCGACCCGCGCCTGGACCGGCTCGCCCAGCTCTTCGACAGCGAGAAGACGGTGCCGGCCACCGTGTCCTTCGTCGACATCGCCGGCATCGTCAAGGGCGCGAGCGAGGGGGAGGGGCTGGGCAACAAGTTCCTGGCCAACATCCGCGAGGCGGACGCGATCTGCCAGGTGACGCGCGCCTTCGCCGACCCGGACGTCGTGCACGTCGCGGGGGCCGTCGACCCGGCCGACGACATCGAGACCGTGCACACCGAGCTCGTGCTGGCCGACCTGCAGACCCTCGAGCGCGCGGTGCCGCGCCTGGAGAAGGAGGTCAAGGGCAAGAAGGCCGACCCGGCGGTGCTCAAGGCCGCCGTCGCCGCACAGGCCGTGCTCGACTCGGGCCGGCCGCTGTCGGCCGCCACGGCCGCCGACGACGTCGACGTGGCGCTGCTCAAGGAGCTGGGGCTGCTGACGACCAAGCCCTTCCTCTACGTCTTCAACGTCGACGAGACCGTCCTGGGCGACGAGGCCCGCAAGCAGGAGCTGCGCACGCTGGTGGCGCCGGCCGAGGCCGTCTTCCTCGACGCCAAGCTGGAGTCCGAGCTGGCCGAGCTGTCGGCCGAGGAGGCGGCCGAGCTGCTCGAGTCCGTCGGCCAGACCGAGTCCGGCCTCGACCAGCTCGCCCGCGTCGGCTTCGACACGCTGGGCCTGCAGACGTACCTGACGGCCGGTCCGAAGGAGTCGCGCGCCTGGACGATCCACCGCGGCTGGACGGCGCCGCAGGCGGCCGGGGTCATCCACACCGACTTCCAGCGCGGCTTCATCAAGGCCGAAGTCGTGTCCTTCGAGGACCTCCTCGCCGCCGGGTCGATGGCGGAGGCCAAGGCCGCGGGGCGGGTGCGGATCGAGGGCAAGGAGTACGTCATGGCCGACGGGGACGTCGTCGAGTTCCGCTTCAACGTCTGAAACGGCCCGGAAGGGTCCGTTCCTGCCCGTCCGGAAACGCCGTGGAAACACGGCGGACCCGAGCTGGAAACGATTGTGTCTCGATCCGTGCCGCGTGCCCCGAAACGGCTGGGAAGGGCGGGCGGAGTGCGTCATGCTCACGGGGCGGTGAGGTCGACGGGGATCTCACCGCTCCCACGTCCGGGGCCGGCGCCCCGCGGGTCGAGCCTCCCCGGTGGCCAGACCGACACCACATCGTTACCTCAGGGCCCGATCAGCGCGATCACGCCCTTGACCTGCGACGACGTGTCATCCTTGATGCACGCTGGGTCACGCGAGGGGTGTCGGACGCCGCGATGGAGGAGGACACTGGGGGCGGTCTGCGCCCTTGACGTCCGCCAACCGTTCACGGTCGTCCGGAAATGCGTTGACCGGGTGTTAACGTGCTGCCCGACCTGTAGAGGTGGACATCCTGCTCGTCGGGAGTCGCCGTAGATGGGCAACCTGCCCACCCAGTTCCGCTTGCGAGGAGGAGTTCCACCTTGAGCAGCTTCGAGAAGGACGAGCGCCCGGCTGTCGAGCGCATCGGCATCGTCACCGGTGGCCTGCAGTCCCCGTTCAGCCGTCGCAACGGCCTCAAGGGCGCCCTGGGCATCGCCGCCCTGACGACGCTCGCGGCCTGCGGTGGCGGCAACGACGACAGCGGCAACGGCTCGGGTGATGGCGCCTCCGGCGGCAGCGGCGGCGCCATCGTCGTCAACGGCACCGAGCCGCAGAACCCGCTCGTCCCGACGGCCACCAACGAGGTCGGCGGTGGGCGCCTGCTCGACGCGCTGTGGGCCGGTCTCGTCTACTACAAGGCGGACGGCACCCCCGAGAACGACGTCGCGGACTCGATCGAGTCGACCGACGCGCAGAACTACACCATCAAGATCAAGTCGGGCACCAAGTTCTCCGACGGGACCGCGGTCACCGCCAAGTCCTTCGTCGACGCCTGGAACTACGGCGCCCTGGGCACCAACGCGCAGCTGTCGTCCTACTTCTTCGAGCCCATCGAGGGCTACGAGGCCGTGCAGGCCGAGCCGCCGACCGCGCAGACGCTCTCCGGTCTGGCTGTCGTCGACGACACGACCTTCACCGTCAAGCTCGTCCAGCCGGAGTCCGACTTCCCGCTGCGCCTGGGCTACTCGGCCTTCTACCCGCTGCCCGAGTCGGCGTTCACCGACATCAAGGCGTACGGCGAGAACCCGGTCGGCAACGGGCCGTACAAGCTCAAGGAGAAGGGCGCCTGGCAGCACAACGTCCGGATCGACTTCGTCCCGAACGACACCTACGCCGGGCCCCGCAAGGCGAAGAACGACTCCCTCGCCTTCGTCTTCTACGAGACCTACGACGCGGCGTACGCGGCCCTGCAGGGCGGCGACCTCGACGTCCTCGACAACATCCCCAGCTCGGCGCTGCTGACGTACACCGACGACCTGGGCGACCGCGCCGTCAACCAGCCGGCCGCCGTCTTCCAGTCCTTCTGCATCCCCGAGGGCCTGGAGGGCTTCGGCGGTGAGGAGGGCAAGCTGCGTCGCCAGGCCTTCAGCTACGCCTTCGACCGCGCGGCCGTCTGCAAGGCCGTCTTCAACGACACCCGCACCCCGGCCAAGGACTTCACGTCCCCGGTCATCGCGGGCTACTCCGAGACCGTGCAGGGCAACGAGGTCCTGAGCTTCGACGCGGCCAAGGCCAAGCAGCTGTGGGAGCAGGCCAACGCCATCAAGCCGTGGAACGGCAGCACCTTCACCATCGCCTACAACACCGACGGTGACCACCAGGCGTGGGTCGACGCGGTCACCGCGAGCATCCGCCAGGTGCTCGGCATCCAGGCCGAGGGCAAGCCGTACCCGACGTTCGCCCAGATCCGCACCGAGATCACCAACCGGTCGATCAAGGGCGCGTTCCGCACCGGCTGGCAGGCCGACTACCCGGGTCTGTACAACTTCCTGGCGCCGCTGTACGCCACGGGTGCCGGCTCGAACGACGGGGACTACTCCAACCCGCAGTTCGACGAGCTGCTCACCAAGGCGGCCGGCACGACCGACCAGGACGCGGCCAACAAGATCCTGCAGCAGGCGCAGACGATCCTGTTCGCCGACCTGCCCGTGATCCCGCTGTGGTACTCCAACGCCAGCGGTGGTTTCGGCGAGCAGGCCAAGAACGTCAAGTTCGGCTGGAACAGCGTCCCGCTGTACTACGAGATCACCAAGTCCTGACGTGAGGTCCGGGGGTGGGTCGTGCCAGGCGCGACCCACCCCCGTTCGCGCGCCGGGGAGCCGGCGCGACACTGTGTTCGACCGTGAAGGCCGGGGCGGCCAGGGAAGGTCGTCCCCCCGAGGAGGCTCGTGATGGGTTGGTACATCGGGCGCCGTCTGTTGCAGATGGTTCCCGTCTTCTTCGGAGCGACGCTCCTCATCTACGCCCTGGTGTTCCTGCTGCCCGGGGACCCGATCCTCGCGCTGTTCGGGGACAAGCCCGTCAGCGAGACGGCGCGGGCGACGCTGACGGCGCAGTACAACCTCGACAAGCCGTTCATCGTGCAGTACCTGCTCTTCCTCAAGGGCATCTTCACCCTGGACTTCGGGCAGTCGTTCTCGGGCCAGCCGGTGATCGACCAGATCACCCGCGCGTTCCCGGTGACCGTCAAGCTCGCGGTCGTGGCCCTCGTCATCGAGGCCGTCTTCGGCATCGCGTTCGGTTTCCTCGCCGGCCTGCGCCGCGGTGGGATCTTCGACTCGACCGTGCTGTTCCTCTCGCTGATCGTCATCGGCATCCCGGTCTTCGTCCTCGGCTTCGTCGGGCAGTACTTCGTCGGCGTGAAGTGGGGCATCGTCCGCTCCACCGTCGGCGGTGACCCCGCGCTCGTGGACCTGCTGCTGCCGGGGACCGTGCTCGGTGCGCTGTCCTTCGCCTACGTCCTGCGGCTGACGAGGAACTCCGTCGCCGAGGGCCTGTCGGCCGACCACGTGCGCACGGCGACGGCGAAGGGGCTGTCGCGGCCGCGGGTCATGACGGTGCACGTCCTGCGCAACTCGCTCATCCCGGTCGTGACCTTCCTCGGCACCGACCTCGGCGCGCTCATGGGCGGCGCCGTCGTCACCGAGGGCATCTTCAACGTGCCCGGGGTGGGCAACCTGCTCTACCAGTCCGTCATCCGGCAGGAGGGGCCGACCGTCGTGTCGGTCGTGACGATCCTCGTGCTCATCTACCTCGTCGCGAACCTCGTCGTCGACCTCCTGTACGCCGTTCTGGACCCGAGGATCCGCTATGTCTGAGCCCACCACCGGTCGTCACGCACAGCCGGGCGGCGGCGCCGCCGTGCGTCCCGGCCAGGAGCGCTTCGTCGCCCCGCTGGAGGAGACCCCGCTCGCGGCGGTCGACGCGGTCGACGAGTCCGCCCCCACCGGCGGCCTCTTCGCCGAGGCCTGGAAGCAGCTGCGCAAGCGGCCGATCTTCATCGTCGCGAGCCTCATCATCCTGCTGCTCGTCGTGGTCTCGGTGTTCCCGTCGTGGTTCACCTCGACCAACCCGCGGTTCGTCGACCTGTCGGTCGCGCTGCAGGGCCCCTCGGCCGCCCACCCCCTCGGGGTGACGCGCGGCGGCACCGACGTCTACGCCCGCCTCGTCTACGGTGCCCGCGCCTCGGTGAGCGTCGGGATCCTCACGACCGTCATGGTCGTCGTCGTGGGCGGTGTCGTCGGTGCGCTCGCCGGCTTCTACGGCGGGTGGCTGGACGCGATCCTGTCCCGCGTCGCGGACATCTTCTTCGCCCTGCCGCTCATCCTCGGGGCGATCGTCCTGCTGCAGACGATCCGCAGCCGCAACGTCGTGACCGTGGCCCTCACGCTGGCCCTCTTCGGCTGGCCGCAGGTCGCGCGCATCATGCGCGGGGCCGTCCTGCAGGTCCGGACCAACGAGTACGTCACGGCCGCCAAGTCCCTCGGGCTCTCGCGGATGGCCACGCTGCTGCGGCACGTCGTGCCGAACGCCCTCGGGCCCGTCATCGTCGTCGCGACGATCTCGCTGGGCACGTTCATCGCGGCCGAGGCGACGCTGTCGTTCCTGAGCCTGGGCCTGCCGCCGAACATCGTCTCCTGGGGCGGTGACATCTCCAACGCGCGCGCCACCCTGCGCACCGACCCGATGATCCTGCTCTGGCCGTCGATCGGGCTGTCGATCACCGTCCTGTCGTTCCTCATGCTCGGTGACGCCCTGCGCGACGCCCTGGACCCGAAGGGCCGCACCCGATGAGCCCGCAGAACACCTCCGCGGCCCCCGTCGACCGGACCAAGCCCGTCCTGGAGGTCCGCGACCTGGAGGTCGACTTCACCTCCGGCGGCCGGGCCGTCCACGCCGTCCGCAAGGCGAACTTCACGGTGTACCCCGGTCAGACGGTCGCCATCGTCGGCGAGTCCGGGTCCGGGAAGTCGACGTCGGCGATGGCCGTCATCGGGCTGCTGCCCGGCACGGGGAAGATCGTCGGCGGGCAGGTCCTGTTCGACGGCAAGGACATCGCGCACGCCTCGCGCAGCGAGTACGTCGCGCTGCGCGGCACGCACATCGGCCTGGTCCCGCAGGACCCGATGTCGAACCTGAACCCGGTGTGGAACATCGGCTTCCAGGTCAAGGAGGCCATCGAGGCCAACGGCATCGCCAAGGGCGCCGCGGCCAAGAAGCGCGCGATCGAGGTGCTCGGCGAGGCCGGCCTCGGCGACGCCGAGCGCCGCTACCGCCAGTACCCGCACGAGTTCTCCGGCGGGATGCGCCAGCGCGCGCTCATCGGCATCGGCCTGGCCTCCCGGCCGCGCCTGCTCATCGCCGACGAGCCGACGTCCGCCCTCGACGTGACCGTGCAGCGGGGGATCCTGGACCACCTGGACTCCCTCACCGCCGACCTCGGCACGGCCGTCCTGCTCATCACCCACGACCTCGGGCTCGCGGCCGAGCGGGCCGAGCACCTCGTCGTCATGTACAAGGGCCAGGTCGTCGAGTCGGGCCCGGCCCTGGAGATCCTCCAGGACCCCCGTCACCCGTACACCCAGCGCCTCGTCGCGGCGGCTCCGTCGCTGGCCTCGCGGCGGATGCAGTCCAGCCACCGCGCCCAGATCGTCGAGCAGGCCGAGGCGCGCGCCGAGCTGGTCCACGAGCAGGTCGCGGCGCAGACGCCCGTCGACGTGCCCGACGCGCCCACGGCCGACGTCATCGAGGTGCAGGGGCTGACGAAGGAGTTCGTCATCCGCGGCGCCGGGGTGCGCGGCGAGAAGCTGCTCGCGGTCGACGACGTGAACTTCGCGGTGCGCCGCGGGACGACGCTGGCCGTCGTGGGGGAGTCGGGGTCGGGCAAGTCGACCGTGGCGCAGATGGTCCTCAACCTGCTGCCCGCGACGTCCGGCAAGGTGCTCTTCGACGGGGTCGACATCACGACGCTGGACCGCAAGCAGCAGTTCGCGTTCCGCCGCCGGGTGCAGCCGATCTTCCAGAACCCGTACGGGTCGCTGGACCCGAGCTGGAGCATCTTCTCCTCGATCGAGGAGCCGCTGCGGGTGCACGGCGTCGGCGACGCCAAGAGCCGGGAGGCGCGCGTGCGCGACCTGCTCGACAAGGTCGCGCTGCCGCAGAGCTCGCTGCGCCGGTACCCCAACGAGCTGTCCGGCGGCCAGCGCCAGCGCGTGGCCATCGCCCGGGCGCTCGCGCTGCAGCCCGAGGTCGTCGTCTGCGACGAGGCCGTCTCGGCGCTCGACGTGCTGGTGCAGGGGCAGATCCTCACCCTGCTCAACGACCTGCAGGCCGAGCTGGGGCTGACGTACCTGTTCATCACGCACGACCTCGCGGTCGTGCGGGAGATCGCCGACGACGTCGTCGTCATGCAGAAGGGCCGGCTCGTCGAGCACGCCAGCGTCGAGGAGGTCTTCACCTCCCCGCAGCAGGAGTACACGCGGGCCCTGCTCGAGGCGATCCCCGGCCGCACGCTGCAGCTCGGCGCCTGAGGCACCCGTCCACTTCGGGCGGCTCCTGGGAATCACCCCAGGAGCCGCCCGAGGGGCTGTGCCGCAGCGCCTTCGGGGTCTACGGTGGTCCGATGCACTACATCGCTGTGGTCGTGCTCGCCGTCGTCGTCGGCATCGCGGTCGTCTACTGGCGGACCAGTCCGCGCCACCGGGTGGCCGCCGTCGCCCGCGGTGACCACGGGGACCGCGCCCGGCGCGCCCGGGAGGCGGCCCGACGCCACGAGGTGTGACGATCCTCACCCACCGTGAGCAGTGCCGGGGTGAACGATCCCGTCGCCCGCGACGTTGACTCGATGACGCCACGAGGTCCCACGTGGCGCCACCACGGGAAGGACCAGCACGTTGAGCCAGACGCCGTCCCCGGCGCCCCAGCCCTCCAAGGACCGCTCCGACCGGGCCGCCCGCGTCGCGGCCATGAAGAAGGCGGAGAAGGCGCACGCCCGTCGGCGGCGGGTCCTGGTCGTGGCGATCCCGACCGTGGCGGCCCTCGCCGTGGCCGGCGGGGTGACCGCCGTCTTCCTCAACCGGCCGCAGCCGCCGTCGCTGGACGCGGTGAAGACCTTCGACTACCGGGGCGGGCAGCACGTCGAGACGCCGGTGACGTACACCGAGAACCCGCCCGTCGGCGGTGAGCACAACCCGGTGTGGCTGAACTGCGGGGTCTACGACGCGCCGGTGCCCAACGAGAACGCCGTGCACAGCATGGAGCACGGCGCCGTCTGGATCACCTACCGGCCGGACCTGCCGTCCGCCCAGGTGGACCAGCTGAAGTCCGACGTCCAGGGCGAGACGTACACCGTCCTGTCGCCCTACGAGGGGCTGCCCGCGCCCGTCGTCCTGTCCGCCTGGAACCACCAGCTCCAGCTGCAGTCGGCCGACGACCCGCGGGTCGACGCGTTCCTCGCCAAGTACGTGCAGGGGGCGCAGACGCCGGAGCCCGGGGCCCTGTGCTCCAACGGCACGGGGACGCCGACCGGCTGATGCGCGGCCTCACGGCCCGGCAGGTCCTCCTCGCGACGGCGGGTCTGCTCGTGGCCCTCGTCGCCGGCGTGCTCGTGGGCCGCGCACTGCCCGCCGCCCCGGGCGCGAACTCCGTCGACGTCGGCTTCTCCCGCGACATGGCGACCCACCACGGGCAGGCCGTCTCGATGGCGTACACCGCCCTCGCGAAGGCCCCGTCGTCGCAGGTCCGGCAGCTGGCCGTCGACATCGCCTCGACGCAGGGCAACCAGGCGGGCCGGATGCAGCAGCTGCTCCTGTCCTGGGACCAGCCCCTCTCCTCGGCCGGACGTCCCGTCATGGCGTGGATGGCCGGCACCGACCTGCACGCCCGGCACGAGGTGGAGCAGGCGCAGGGCCGGATCATGCCGGGCATGGCGACGGCGGCCGAGATGGCGCGGTTGAACGCCGAGGACGGTGAGGCGTTCGAGGTCGACTTCCTGCAGCTCATGCTGCGCCACCACGCCGGGGGGATCGAGATGGCGCAGTACGGCGCCGAGCACGCCACGACGGCGGAGGTCCGGGACCTCGCGGCGGCCATCGTGGCCAGCCAGGAGGCGGAGTCGCAGCTGCTGACGACGTACCTCACCGAGCGCGGAGCCGCCCCGCTCCCGGCGTCGTGAGGGGAGTGCGGTGAGGCTCGTCGTGGGTGCGGCCCTCGTCGACGACCTGAGCGCTCCGCGACGGCTGCTGGCCGCCCGGCGCAGCGCACCGCCGGCGCTCGCGGGGAAGTGGGAGCTGCCCGGGGGCAAGGTCGAGCCGGGGGAGACGCCGCAGGAGGCGTTGCACCGCGAGCTGGCCGAGGAGCTCGGGGTCGTCGTGCGGCTCGGGGACGAGGTCGTGCACCCGGACGGCGCGTGGCCCCTGACCCCCGACCTGGAGATGCGCGTGTGGTTCGGCGTGCTCGTGCGCGGGACGCCGGAACCCCTGCAGGACCACGACGAGCTGCGGTGGCTGGAGCGCGGGAGCTGGGCCGGCGTCGACTGGCTGCCCGGCGACGTGCCGCTCGTCGCGGCGATGGAGCGGCTCGCCCGGCCCTGACGGGCCGCCGCCCTGGACGCATCGTCGGCACCTCGCTCCCGTTCAACGGGAGCGAGGTGCCAACGATCGTCCCCCCGGGCGGTCGCCGGGGCCGCGCGGGTCAGCGGGAGGGTTCGGCGCCCGGGGCGGGCGGCGTGGCCTCGACGTGGGTCGGGACCGGGCTGTCCCAGTCGCTGTCGGCGGCCGTCACCTTCGGGTCGCGGCGGTCGCCGCGGCGGCGCTGGGGCGAGGTGATCTTCGGGTCGCGGGCGAGGTCCTTCACGAGCGCGACCGCCATGAGCGCCATGACCACGAGGAACGGGGCCGCGGCGATGATGGTGATGTCCTGCAGCGCTTCCAGACCGCCGGCGAAGAACAGCACGATGGCGACCAGACCCATGAGGCCGCCCCACAGCGCGACGAGCCACTTCTGCGGTTCGTCGACGCCGTAGGAGCTCAGCGAACCCATGACGATGCTCGAGGCGTCGGCGCCGGAGACGAAGAAGATCGCCACGAGCACGACGACGAGCACGGACGTGAACCCGGCCCACGGGAACTGCTGCAGGAACGTGAACATCTGCGACTCCTGGTTCGCGATGCCCGCGATGTCGGCGCCGCCGGCGCCGTCCACGAACTTGCGCTGCAGGTCGATCGCGGCGCCGCCGAGCACCGAGAACCACACCAGGCTGACGGCCGTCGGGACGAGCATGACGCCCACGATGAACTCACGGATGGTGCGGCCCTTGGAGATCTTGGCCAGGAAGGCCCCGACGAAGGGCGTCCACGACACCCACCACGCCCAGTAGAAGAGCGTCCAGGCGCTCAGCCAGTCGGTGCCGCCGAAGGCGCCCGTGCGGGTGGCCATCGTCGGCAGCGCGGCGAGGTAGTTGCCCGCCGAGGCCGGGATGAGGTTGAGCATGAAGACGGTCGGGCCGACCACGAAGAGGAAGAACAGCAGCGCCAGGGCCAGCACCATGTTGGTGTTGGACAGCCACTTGATGCCGCGCTCGATGCCGCTGATGGCCGAGACGATGAAGCAGACCGTCAGGACGGCGATGATGAGGACCTTGACCGTCGTGGAGTTGGCGATGCCGAAGACCTCGGTGAGGCCGCCGTTCATCTGCGCCGCGCCCAGGCCGAGGCTGACCGCCGAGCCGAACAGCGTCGCGAAGATCGCGAAGACGTCGATGACGCGCGCCGCGCTCTTGCCGCGGCGGCCGCGCAGCAGGGGGGCGAAGGCCGCCGAGAAGCCGCCCGCGCGCTCCTTGCGGTAGCTGGAGTACGCCAGGGCGAGCCCGACGACGGCGTAGATCGCCCACGGGTGCAGGCCCCAGTGGAAGAGCGAGTAGTTCATCGCCTCGGTGGCGGCGGCCTGCGAGCCGGGGGTCTGGTCGTTCTGCGGGACCGTCATGAGGTGGGTCACGGGCTCGGTCACGCCGTAGAACATCAGGCCGATGCCCATGCCGGCGGAGAACATCATCGCGATCCACGACGCCCGCGAGTGCTCGGGGCGGTCCTCGTCGCGGCCGAGGCGGATGCGGCCGAAGCGGCTGAAGGCCAGGACGAGGGCGAGGACGACGAAGCCCGTCGCCCCCAGCACGAAGGCCCAGCCGAAGTCGCCGACGACGACCTGCAGGACGGCGTCCGCGCCGGACTTCAGCTGGGTCGGCCAGACGGCGCCGACGATCAGGAAGAGGACCACCACGCCCGCGGCGACCGCGAACGTCCGCTTGTCGACGGGTGGACGTCCGGCTGCTCCGGCGGGGCCGGGTGAGGGGGTGGACGACGTGCCGGTTCGGTGCTCAGGCGGTGCGGACATGAGGGCGAGGGTGGCACGGAATGGCTCGTCCGGGCCACCCGGCGATGATCAGAACGGACTACCGGACGAGCGTTTCCGCAGGTCAGAGGGTCGTTCAAGAGTGAAGGACCGCGCGCCCGTCCCGGGGGCCGGAGGGCGCGGATAGACTGTGGTGTCAACCCCTCCCGGCCCGGCCGCGCTCTCGACTGCGCAGCGGGGTGGAGCCCGTCGCGGAGCCGACGACCAGACCACGAGAAGCGGATCGAGAACCTGATGCCCCTGAGCACCCGCGAGGACCTGCGCAACGTCGCGATCGTCGCCCACGTCGACCACGGCAAGACGACGCTCGTCGACGCGATGCTCTGGCAGTCCGGCGCGTTCCGCGCGGGCTCCGACGTCGCCGACCGCGTCATGGACTCCGGCGACCTCGAGCGCGAGAAGGGCATCACCATCCTCGCGAAGAACACCTCGGTCCGGTACGCCGGCCCCGGTGCTCCCGAGGGCGGCATGACCATCAACATCATCGACACCCCCGGCCACGCCGACTTCGGTGGTGAGGTCGAGCGCGGCCTGTCCATGGTCGACGGCGTCGTCCTGCTCGTCGACGCCTCCGAGGGCCCGCTGCCGCAGACCCGCTTCGTGCTGCGCAAGGCGCTCGCGGCCGGCATGCCCGTCGTCATCCTCGTCAACAAGGTCGACCGCCCCGACGCGCGCATCGCCGCCGTCGTGGAGGAGACGTACGACCTCCTGCTCGACCTGGCCGCCGACGTCGAGGGCATCGACGCCGACAAGCTGCTCGAGGTCCCCGTGGTCTACGCCTCGGCCAAGAACGGCCGTGCGTCCCTGACCCAGCCCGAGGACGGCGGCCTGCCGGACTCCGAGGACCTCGTCCCGCTGTTCCAGACGATCCTCGACACCATCCCGGCGCCGACGTACGACCCCGAGACGCCGCTGCAGGCGCACGTCACCAACCTCGACGCCTCCCCGTTCCTCGGCCGCCTCGCGCTGCTGCGCGTGTTCTCCGGTGAGCTCGTCAAGGGCCAGACCGTCGCGTGGTGCAAGCACGACGGGTCCATGGAGCGCGTGCGCATCACCGAGCTGCTCGTCACCGAGGCCGTCAGCCGCGTGCCCGGCGAGAAGGCCGGCCCCGGCGACATCGTCGCGGTCGCCGGGATCGAGGGCATCACCATCGGCGAGACCCTCGCCGACCCCGAGGACCCGCGCCCGCTGCCGCTCATCACCGTCGACGAGCCCGCCATCTCGATGGTCATCGGCACCAACACCTCGCCGCTGGCCGGCCGGGTCAAGGGCTCGAAGGTCACCGCGCGCCTGGTCAAGGACCGCCTCGAGTCCGAGCTCGTCGGCAACGTGTCCATCCGCGTCCTGCCCACCGAGCGCCCCGACGCCTGGGAGGTCCAGGGCCGCGGTGAGCTGGCGCTGGCGATCCTCGTCGAGCAGATGCGCCGCGAGGGCTACGAGCTGACCGTCGGCAAGCCGCAGGTCGTCCTGCGCAAGGACGAGAACGGCAAGACGCTCGAGCCCTTCGAGAACCTGACGATCGACTCCCCCGAGGAGTACCTGGGGCCGATCACCCAGCTCCTCGCCGCCCGCAAGGGCCGCATGGAGACGATGACGAACCACGGCACCGGCTGGGTGCGCATGGAGTTCTACGTCCCCTCCCGCGGGCTCATCGGCTTCCGCACCGAGTTCCTCACCGACACCCGCGGCACCGGCATCGCGCACGCGCTGTTCGCGCAGTACGACCACTGGGCCGGCGAGATCCGCACCCGCCAGTCCGGCTCGCTCGTCGCCGACCGCGCCGGTGTCGCCACTGCGTTCGCGATGACGAACCTGCAGGAGCGCGGCCAGATGTTCATCGAGCCCACCTCCGAGGTGTACGAGGGCATGATCGTCGGGGAGAACTCCCGCGCCGACGACATGGACGTCAACATCACCAAGGAGAAGAAGCTCACCAACATGCGCTCGTCGACGTCCGACGAGTTCGAGCGCCTCATCCCGCCGCGCCACCTGTCCCTCGAGCAGTGCCTGGAGTTCTGCCGCGAGGACGAGTGCGTCGAGGTGACGCCGGAGGCCGTGCGCATCCGCAAGGTCGAGCTGGACCAGACCCAGCGCGCTCGCGCCACGTCCAAGGCCAAGCGCAGCTGACGCCCTGACGCCTCCGCAGAGCCCCGCGAGCCCCGTGCTCGCGGGGCTCTGCGCGTTCGGGGCTGCGGCGCGGCGGGTGTGATCGCGGGCGGGGGGCTACCGGGCCAGGATGGGGACATGACGACGACACCTCCCGAACGGCCCGACGACGCCGGGGCGGCGGTGGCGGGGCGCGACCCGCTGGAGATCGCGGCGGACGTCGTCGAGGACGCGCTGGGGGAGCTCGACCCCGAGGCGCTCGCGGCGATGGACGCCCTGGACCAGCCCCGGCGCATCCTCCTCGTCCACGCGCACCCGGACGACGAGACGATCGGCACCGGCGCGACGATGGCGCGCTACGCCGAGGCGGGAGCGAGCGTCACGCTGCTCACGGCCACCCGCGGGGAGCTGGGGGAGGTCATCCCGGCCGAGCTCGCCCACCTGGACCCCGACGCCCTGGGGGAGCACCGCACGCACGAGCTGGCGACGGCGATGGAGGCCCTCGGGGTCACCGACCACCGCTTCCTGACGCGTCCCGACGGCTCGGGGTACCGGGACTCGGGCATGGTCTGGCTCGCGCCGGGGCAGGCCGCGTCGACGACGGTGGACGGCGGGGAGGTCGACCCGCGGGCGCTCACGGCGGCCGACCCCGACGAGGTCGCCGCGCAGGTCGCGGCCGTCGTGCGCGAGGTGCGTCCGCAGGTCGTCGTCACCTACGAACCGGGCGGCGGGTACGGCCACCCCGACCACGTCCGGGTGCACGAGGCCACCGTGCGCGCCCTGGTGCTGGCGGCGGGTGACCAGCACGACGGGACGGTGCCGTGGCAGGTCGCGAAGGTCTACGAGATCGTCCAGCCCGAGTCGGCCGTCCGGGTGGCGTTGCGCGCCCTCGCCGGGACCGGGGCCGCGGGCGCCGGGGACCCCGACGGGACGCTGCCGAGCGTCGTCGTGCCCGACGGGGAGGTCACGACGGTGGTCGACGGCACGGGACAGCTGCCCGCCAAGCTCGCCGCGCTGCGCGCCCACGCCACCCAGGTCGAGCTCGACCTCGACGCCGACGTGCCCGTCATGCGCCTGTCCAACGGTGTGCCGCAACCGGTCTGGCCGACCGAGCACTTCCGCCTGCGGCACGGCGTGGCCTCGGGGCCGTTCGACGCCGACGGTCGGGAGACGGACCTGTTCGCCGGCGTCGCCCCCGCGGAGTGACGCGGCGCTAGCACACCGCGGCGTCGTGCGCCGGGTGATCGGTTCGACACGTTCCGTTGCTCCGGGCGGGTGAACGCGATCGTCCGAACGCGTCACGGTGGGTGGCCGTGCGTGAGGGGCCGGGGTTGGCTGGACCCACGTCCGGAACCCGCCGGGCGTGATCCGAGGAGGAGCGGCCCGTGGCCCACGTCCTGCGCGCCCCCGACGCCCGGCGCACGTCCGAGCAGCCCGCCCGTCACGGCGCACCCCGCGCCGGCCGCGACAGCGCCGACGTCGGCCGGCTGCGCGAGCGCAACCGCCGCCGCCGCACCCGGACGCTGCTGCTCGTCGTGCTCGCCGCGCTGCTCGTCCTCGACGTCCGCCTGGCCACCGGCGGGTCCCTCGTCCCGGACCTGCCGGCCGTCGACCCCCTGTACCTCATGATCGGCGTCTTCTTCGCCTTCATGATCGCGCTGATGCTCGGCCAGACCCTCGTCTCCGGGCGCTCGCCGCACGTCGTGTACCGGCCCGAGCAGATCGACGTCTCCCTCGACGACGTCAAGGGCCTGGACCCCGTCAAGGAGGACGTCGAGCGCAGCCTCGACCTGTTCCTCGGCTCGCGCACCTTCCGCAGCCGCATGGGCGGCCGTCCGCGCCGCGGCCTCCTCTTCGAGGGCTCGCCGGGCACGGGCAAGACGCACATGGCCAAGGCCATGGCGCGCGAGGCGGGCGTCCCGTTCCTCTTCGTCTCCGCGACCAGCTTCCAGTCCATGTGGTACGGCGCGACGGCCCGCAAGGTGCGCTCCTACTTCAAGGCCCTGCGCAAGGCCGCCCGCCGCGAGGGCGGCGCCATCGGGTTCATCGAGGAGATCGACGCGATCGCCGGTGCCCGCGGCGGCATGAGCTCGATGACCGCCGCCACGACCGCGAGCGTCATGGGCTGCGGTGGCCTCACCAACCTGCCCATGTCCCTGCCGGGTACCGCTCCCGCGACGGGACACGCTGCGCTGCAGACCGAACGGCTCGCCTCCAGCGAGGGTGCCAGCGGCGTCGTCAACGAGCTGCTCGTGCAGATGCAGTCCTTCGACGAGCCCACGACGTCCGAGCGCCTGCACGGCTGGTTCGTCGACACGGTGAACCGGTTCCTGCCCGCCGACCGCCGGCTCCAGCGTCCCGTCGGCGAACCCGTCGAGGTCCTGATCATCGCCGCGACCAACCGCGCCGACGCCCTCGACCCGGCGCTGCTGCGCCCCGGCCGCTTCGACCGCCGCATGACCTTCGGTCTGCCGGACAAGGCCGGTCGCCGGCAGCTCGTCGACCACTTCCTGGCCCGCAAGGCCCACGAGGCGCCCCTCGACGAGGCCGAGCGCCGCGACGCCCTGGCCGGCATCACCAACGGCTACTCGCCGGTGATGATCGAGAACCTGCTCGACGAGGCCCTCGTCAACGCGGTCCGCCGCGGCGGCGACGGCATGAGCTGGGCCGACGTCGAGCACGCCCGGCTCGTCACCGAGGTCGGCCTCGGCCAGCCGGTCGCCTACACCGACCACGAGGCGCGCCTCATCGCGACCCACGAGGCCGGGCACGCCGCCGTCGCGTGGCTCGTCGCGCCGCAGCGGCGCCTGGAGATCCTCACGATCGTCAAGCGCGCCAGCGCCCTCGGGCTGCTCGCCCACGGTGACGCCGAGGACGTCTACACCCGCTCGCGCACCGAGCTGGCCGGCATGATCAAGATCGCCTTCGGGGGGCAGGTGGCCGAGGAGCTGTTCTTCGGCGACGTCTCCACCGGTCCGGCCGGCGACCTGCAGTCGGCGACGTCGGTCGCCGCCCAGATGGTCGGCTCCGCGGGCATGGCGGGCACGCTCGTGTCCTTCGCCGCCGTCCAGCAGGGCGCCTTCGCCGACGGCAACCTCGTCTCCCGCGTCCTGGGCGACTCCGAGGGCCGCCGCCTGGTGGAGAACCTGCTGCGCGAGCAGAAGGAGGCCGTCCGCGAGCTGCTCGGTCGCCACCGCCACCTCGTCGAGGCGCTGCGCGACGCGCTGCTGGAGCGCCACGAGCTCATCGGCCACGAGATCACCGACGTGCTCCAGGCCGCGCAGGCCGAGCACGCGTCGGCTGCCCCGCAGCGGGTCATCGACCTGCGCGACCCCGCCGACCGGCGGATCTGAAGGCTCGTCGCGACCGGGACCCGGAGGGGAGTCCCGGTCGCGACGCAGGACCTCGCGACGGCACCGGAGCCGGGGGGCTGAGCTCCGGGGGGCGGTCGTCGCGAGTGGGGCACGGGAGCGGGGCACCCCGGGGGGCTGGGGTGCACCGCTCCCGTTCGGCCGTGCGCTTGAACCGGACCGGCAGGGTCTGGTTTCCTGCTCCCAGGTCATGAGCGCCAGCGCGAAGCCCCGGCTCGCTGGCCGGCAACCCTCCTCGTCGTGGGGTGCCCCGGGTGACGACCTGACCCTGGTGCTCCGGCACGGGTAAGGACGAACGGTCCCCGCGCCGCCGGCCCCCCGCCCGGGCCCTCCGCGACCGAGGAGACCCCGTTGACCAGCGACACGCTGACCGCCACCACCCAGTCCGCCGCCGAGCGCTTCGCCCCGCTCTTCGCCCGGTTCGCCGAGGGCGTCGTCGCCCGCGAGCAGGACCACGAGCTGCCGCGCGCGCAGGTGCGCGACCTCCTCGAGGCCGGGTTCGGCCGGCTGCGGGTGCCCGTCGCCGAGGGCGGGGAGGGGCTGGACCTCGTCGAGTTCGCCGACCTCCTCGTCGACCTGGCGGCCGCGGACTCCGCTCTGCCGCAGGTGTTCCGCGGGCACATCGCCTGGGTCGAGCAGGTGCTGAGCCTGCCGGCGGGGGAGTACCGGTCGCGCTGGGTCGAGCGCGTCGTCGCCGGTGAGCTCGTCGGCAACGCGTGGAGCGAGGTCGGGGACGGCGTCACGGGCCGGCAGCAGACGGTCGTGACCACCCGCGACGGGCGCACCAGCGTCAGCGGCCGCAAGTACTACACGACCGGCACGATCTTCGCGGACTGGACCGACGCCACCGCCCGCCGCGAGCTCCCGGACGGCTCCTTCGAGACCGTGACCGTCCTCGTGCCGGTCCACGCCGAGGGCGCGAGCGTCTCCGACGACTGGGACGGGTTCGGGCAGCAGCTCACCGGCACCGGCACCCTCGTCCTGGACGACGTCGAGGTGGACGCCGCCGACGTCGCCCCGTTCACCGACCGGTTCCGCTACCAGACGGCGCTCTACCAGCTCGTCCTGCTCGCGGTGCACGCCGGCATCGCCGCCGCCGTCGAGCGCGACACCGGCGCACAGGTGCGCGGCCGCACCCGCAGCTACACCCACGGCCTCGCCCCGCTCGTCCGGAACGACGCCCAGGTGCTGTCGGTCGTGGGGGAGATCTCCGCGACCGCCTTCACGGCCCGCGCCCTCGTCCGCGCTGCGGCGCAGGCCGTCCAGGGGGCCGCCGACACCGCGCACCTGCCCGGCACGGACGCCGACCGCGAGGCCAACGTGCTGGCCGAGATCCGCACGGCGCAGGCCCAGGTCGTCCTGTCCGAGACCGTCCCGCGCGCCGCGACGCTGCTCTTCAACACGCTCGGCGCGTCCGGCACGTCCCGCGCCAAGGACCTCGACCGGCACTGGCGCAACGCACGCACGGTCGCCTCGCACAACCCGGTGGTCTACAAGCAGCGCATCGTGGGGGACTGGTCGGTCAACGGCACCGAGCCGCCCTTCGTCTGGGACATCGGCACCCACGCGTCCGTGGACGCCGCGGCGGTGCGGTCGCAGGAGACGGGTCGGTAGTCCGGTGGCGAACGGGATGTCTGCACGCCGGGCCCCGAAAAGCGTCTTCTGAGCGCTTTCCCGGTCCGACGTGCAGACATCCCGTTCGCTCGTCAGCGCTGCGGCGCGACCCGGTAGTGGTAGGCGTGGTGGACGGTGAACCCGACGCCCGCGTACAGCGCCCGCGCGGCCGCGTTGTCGCCCTGCACCTGCAGGTAGGTCGACGCGGCGCCGCGCGAGCGGGCCCAGTCCGCGACCTCGGCCAGCACCCGCCGGCCGAGGCCGCGGCGCCGGTGCGAGGGGAGCGTCTCCACGGCCGTCACCCCGGCCCAGCCGGGGGACAGGGACCCGCGGGCGATCGCCACCGTCGTCCCGCCGTCCGTCCCGGTGTCGACGATCCGCACGAACACCTGCTCGTCGGCCGAGACGAGGATGCGGCGTCCGGCCGGCGGCACCGTCGGCAGCCCCTGGTAGTGGTACCGCTCGAGCCAGGCGTCGTCCGGCTCGGCGGACGTCTCGACGCGCAGGCCCGCGGGCAGCGGGACCTCCGCGGCACCGGGCAGGTCGTCGGTCGCGGCGGTCAGCACGACCGTCGGCGTCCGGACGGTCCAGCCGGTCGCGGCCAGCAGGTCGACGAGCGCGGTGCCCTCGCCCAGCCCGCCGTCGGGGTGGGCGACGGCCACGAGCGGCTGCAGCCCGCGGGCGGTGTGGAAGTCCACGACGGCGGCGACCGCCTCGCGCAGCGGCAGGCCCGGGTCCCCGAGCGCCAGGGCCGAGTTGGCCCGGCCCGTGAACCCCTCGCTCGCCCGCAGGCGCCAGCCGCCGAGGTCGACGCGCTCCAGCGGGCGCCAGTGCTCGGCCATGACGCGTTCGAGGTCCTCGGTCCCGACCGCGGTGTGCGGCGGGCCCTTGCGCGCCGGCGGCGGGGGTACGGGCTTGGCGGCCAGCACGTCCGCGCGGGCCACGACGACCTCCCCGCGCCGGGTGGCGATGCGCAGGGTCTCCCCGTCGTCGGCGAGCAGGTCCCCGAGGGCGTCGGTGGCCGAGCCGTCGGGCAGCCGGTGGCGCACGACGACGCGCCCGCCGACGGTCAGCGGGCGGACGAGCGCATCGGGCGTGGGGTCGGTCACTGCTCTCCCGGGGTGGTGCGTGTGCGGTGTGCCGCAGGCGTCGGCGATACTACGGAGGGCGTCCCGGCCGCCCGCCCGCCGGAGGAGGAGGACATCCCGTGACCTACGTCATCGCGCAACCCTGCGTCGACGTCAAGGACAAGGCCTGCATCGAAGAGTGCCCCGTGGACTGCATCTACGAGGGCAAGCGGTCGCTCTACATCCACCCGGACGAGTGCGTCGACTGCGGTGCCTGCGAGCCGGTCTGCCCCGTCGAGGCCATCTACTACGAGGACGACGTCCCCGAGCAGTGGTCGGCCTTCACGGCGGCCAACGTCGAGTTCTTCGACACCGTCGGCTCGCCCGGCGGCGCCGCCAAGATGGGCGTCATCGACACCGACCACGCGGTCGTCACCGCGCTGCCCCCGCAGGCCGAGGGCCACTGACGTGAGTGCGCCGACCCGCCACGAGCCGGTGACCGGGGCCCGCGGCCGGGTCGGCGCCTCGCTCCCCGACTTCCCCTGGGACTCCCTCGCGGGCGCCAAGGCCCGCGCCCGGTCCCACCCCGACGGGATCGTCGACCTGTCGGTCGGCACCCCCGTCGACCCGACCCCCGCCGTCGTCGCCGACGCCCTGCGCTCGGCCGCCGACGCCCCCGGCTACCCCCAGACGCACGGCACCGCGCCCCTGCGCGAGGCCGTCGCGGCCTGGTTCGCCCGCCGCCGCGGCGTCCCCGGCCTCGACCCGGACGGCGTCCTGCCCACGGTCGGCTCCAAGGAGCTGGTGGCCTGGCTGCCGTTCCTGCTCGGCGTGGGCGCGGGCGACACCGTCGCCCACCCCGCGGTGGCCTACCCGACGTACGACGTGGGGGCCCGGCTGGCCCGCGCGACGCCGCTGGGGGCGGACACCGTGGAGGAGCTGCAGACCGCCTGGGACGGCGGTGCGCGCATCCGGCTGCTGTGGCTGAACTCCCCGTCGAACCCGACCGGCGCGGTCCGGACGGTCGCCGAGCTCGCGGCCCTGGTGGCCTGGGCGCGCGAGCACGACGTCGTCGTCGCCTCCGACGAGTGCTACGCCGAGCTGGGCTGGTCCCCGGCCCACGACACGACGGCCGGGGGGCTCGTCGCCTCTGTCCTGGACCCGCGCGTGTGTGGGAACGATCACACCGGACTGCTCGTCGCGTACTCGACGTCCAAGCAGTCGAACCTCGCCGGGTACCGGGCCGCGTTCCTCGCCGGCGACCCGGCCCTGGTCGCCGAGCTCCTGGAGGTGCGCAAGCACGCCGGGATGATCGTCCCGTGGCCCGTGCAGGTGGCCCTGCAGGCCGCCCTGAGCGACGACGAGCACGTCGCCGCGCAGCGCGAGGTCTACCGCGCGCGGCGCGAGGTGCTGCGGAAGGCGTTGCAGGGCGCCGGTTTCCGCATCGACGCGAGCGAGGCCGGGCTCTACCTGTGGAGCACCCGGGACGAGCCGGCGCGCACGACCGTCGACCTGCTGGCCGACCGCGGGATCCTCGTCGCCCCCGGCGACTTCTACGGCCCGCCCGGGGCGCGGCACGTCCGCGTGGCCCTCACGGCGACCGACGAACGGGTGGCCCGCGTGGGGGACCGGCTGGCCGACCTGGCGTGACCGTCCGCCCGTCTTCCACCGGTGGCGGACCTGTGTCGCGGGTGGACGATCGGGGCGGGTACGGTCGCGACATGGCTGACTCCGTGACGCTGAAGCACGCCGGTGGGGAACTGGACCTCCCCGTGTCCCCTGCCACCGAGGGCGCCGCCGGCTTCGGCATCGGCAGCCTGCTGAAGGAGACCGGGCTGGTCACCCTCGACGCGGGCTTCACGAACACCGCCTCGTGCGCCAGCTCGATCACCTACATCGACGGCGACGAGGGGATCCTGCGCTACCGCGGGTACCCCATCGAGCAGCTGGCCGAGGGGTCGACGTTCGTCGAGACGAGCTTCCTGCTCATCCACGGCCACCTGCCGTCGGAGTCCGAGCTGGCCGACTTCACGGCGCGCATCCAGCGCCACACGCTGCTGCACGAGGACCTGAAGCGGTTCTTCGACGGTTTCCCCCGCGACGCGCACCCGATGCCCGTCCTGTCCAGCGCCGTCAGCGCGCTGTCGACGTTCTACCCGAACTCCCTCAACCCGTTCGACGCCGAGCAGGTCGAGCTGTCCACCGTCCGGCTGCTGGCCAAGCTGCCGACGATCGCTGCGTACGCGCACCGCAAGTCGCTGGGCCAGCCGCTGCTCTACCCGGACAACCGGCTCGGCCTGGTGGAGAACTTCACCCGGCTCGCGTTCGGGAACCCGGCCGAGGACTACGAGCTCGACCCGGTCCTCGTCCGCGCCCTCGACCAGCTCCTCATCCTGCACGCCGACCACGAGCAGAACTGCTCGACCTCCACGGTGCGGCTCGTCGGCTCGGGCCAGGCCAACCTCTTCGCCTCCGTCTCGGCCGGCATCCACGCGCTGTCCGGTCCGCTGCACGGCGGGGCGAACTCGGCCGTCCTCGACATGCTCGAGACCATCAAGAACTCCGACGACGACGTGGACACGTTCATGACCAAGGTCAAGAACAAGGAGAAGGGCGTGCGCCTGATGGGCTTCGGCCACCGGGTGTACAAGAACTACGACCCGCGCGCCGCCATCGTGAAGAAGACGGCGGACGAGGTCCTGTCCAAGCTCGGCAAGCGCGACGAACTCCTCGACATCGCCATGCGCCTGGAGGAGATCGCGCTGCACGACGAGTACTTCATCGAGCGCAAGCTCTACCCGAACGTGGACTTCTACACGGGCATCATCTACAAGGCGATGGGTTTCCCGACGAAGATGTTCACCGTCCTCTTCGCCCTCGGCCGCCTGCCCGGCTGGATCGCGCAGTGGCGCGAGATGATCAACGACCCGGCCACGAAGATCGGCCGCCCCCGCCAGGTGTACGTCGGCGAGGGCGCGCGCGACTACGTGCCGCTCGGGTCCCGCTGACCCGGCGCGCTCACGCGCCCAGGCGCACCTGGACGCCGCCCCGGGGGACCCCAGTGGCGGCGCTCGTCCAGCCGCGCCCGGACTCCTCGCGCGACCAGCGCGAACCCTCGACGCTGACCTCCGTCACGTCGTAGACCGAGGCGCTGGCCACGGACCAGCTCGCGACGGCCCAGGCCGTGCGCTGGGCGTCGTCCCCGCCCAGGGTGAACTCCACCGCCCGTCCTCGCGTCCCCGCGACCACCTCCGGTGCCGACGTCGTCACCTGGGTGCCGGCCGCGTCGGCGAAGCGCTGCGCCGCCGGGGCGAGTTCCACGTCGTCCCCGGACTCCTGCGACACCGGTGCCGGGCGCAGGTGGCAGGTGAAGCCGCCCGGGGTGTACCCCGTCAGGGCCGAGGCCACGAGCCGCGCCTCCGGTTCGTGGTCGCCGTAGGCGAGTGGGAAACCGCTGCGCTGCACGCGTTGTGCCGCATCGGTGACCGGCAGGTCGCGGTACCCCTCGACCTTGACCAGGGCGTCGTAGAAGGCGTTCGTCGCGTACACCGGGTCCTGCACCTGTTCCGGCGTTCCCCAGCCCTGGGAGGGCCGCTGCTGGAACAGGCCCAGGGAGTCGCGGTCGCCGTGGTCGAGGTTGCGCATCCCCGACTCCTGGACGATCGTCGCGATCCCGATCGTCGCCGCCCGCGCGGGCAGCCCCCGGCGGACGGCGATCCCGACGACCGTCGCGGCGTTCGCGGCCTGCTCGGGCGACATCGACGTGGACTCGCCGTCGACGCTGGCGCGGCAGCGCTCCACGACGACCGGCGCCTCGGGGTCGCGCGTCAGCCACACGACGCCACCGGCCACGACGACACCCGTCGCGACGAGCGCCGTCACCAGCCGGAGGCGACGGGTGTGCCGGGCGCCCGGGGACGGTCGACGCGAACGGGGACGGGAGCGGGGACGCGGGCGGGCTGGGGTGCCGGCCACCTCAGTTGGCGTGCAGCGCGGGGTTCAGCTCGACCCGGACGCCCTTGCGCGGCAGCGCCTCGACCTGACCCGTCTGGGAGTTGCGGCGGAACAGCAGCCCGTCCGAGCCCGACAGCGTGCGGGCCGACACGGTCTGCTGCACGGTGCCGTCCTCGCCCAGCAGGCTGACCTTCGTCCCGGCCGTGATGTACGTGCCGGCCTCCACGACGCAGTCGTCGCCCAGGCTGATGCCGGTGCCCGAGTTCGCGCCCAGCAGCGTCCGCTCGCCGATGCTGACGAC
The DNA here is from genome assembly GCF_040796495.1 of Kineococcus endophyticus. NCBI lineage: Bacteria > Bacillati > Actinomycetota > Actinomycetes > Kineosporiales > Kineosporiaceae > Kineococcus > Kineococcus endophyticus. The sequence continues at coordinate 33,224 of NZ_JBFNQN010000011.1, forward strand.
CTGCTTGCCGCCGCCCGACAGCGTCCCCATGATCGAGGCGCCGCCGCCGACGTCGGACCCGTCGCCGACGACGACGCCCGCGGAGATGCGGCCCTCGACCATCGACGTGCCGGTGGTGCCGGCGTTGAAGTTCACGAACCCCTCGTGCATGACCGTCGTGCCGGCCGCCAGGTGCGCACCGAGGCGGACGCGGTCGGCGTCGGCGATGCGCACGCCCGTGGGCGTCACGTAGTCGGTCATGCGCGGGAACTTGTCGATGCCGAAGACGGTGACCGGCCCGACGTTCGCCCGCAGGGCCAGGCGGACCCGCTCGAAGTCGGCGACTGCGCACGGCCCGTGGTTCGTCCACACGACGTTGGCCAGGACGCCGAAGATCCCGTCGAGGTTCGCGCCGTGCGGGGCGACGAGCCGGTGCGAGAGCAGGTGCAGCCGCAGGTAGGCGTCGGCGGTGTCGGCCGGCGCGGCGTCGAGGTCGATGTCGACCGTCAGGACGCGCTGCCTGGTGCGGCGGTGGATGTCGTCGGTCTCCAGCGAGGCCAGCTCGGCCGGGACGCCGTAGGAGCTCGTCGTCGGCGCGGGGGCGAGCGCGGGGAAGGGGAACCAGACGTCGAGCACGGTGCCGTCCTCGGCGTACGTCGCGAGGCCGTGGCCCCACGCCCGACGGCTCTGCTCGGGGCTGGGCTGGGGGGACGGGGTGTTCGGCTCGCTCACGCGCTCGACCCTACAAGCGGGGCCCCTGGCTAGGGTGAGGTGCGTGAGCGTCCCCACCTCCACGCCCGTCACCCCGGCCGGTCCGCCGACCGACCTGAGCGACCCCGCCCTCGACGTCGTCGAGCTGGTCCGGCGGATCTGCGACATCCCCTCGGTCAGTGGTGACGAGCGCGCGCTGGCGGACGCCGTCGAGGCTGCGCTCAGCGCCCTTCCGGGGTTGGAGGTCGCGCGCGACGGCGACGCCGTCGTGGCCCGCACGACGCTGGGTCGTTCCGAGCGCGTCCTGCTCGCCGGCCACCTCGACACCGTGCCGCTGACGGATCCGCCGAACCTGCCGGTGCGGCGCGAGCAGCACCCCGTCGACGGCGACGTCCTGGTCGGCCGCGGCACGTGCGACATGAAGGGCGGTGTCGGCGTCCAGCTCGCGCTCGCCCGCCGCGTGGCCGCGGCGGGGGAGGACCTCACCCGCGACGTGACGTTCGTCTTCTACGACCACGAGGAGGTCGAGGCCGCCCGCAACGGCCTGGGCCGGCTCGCCCGGAACCACCCCGAGCTGCTCGCCGCGGACTTCGCGGTGCTGCTCGAACCGTCCTCGGCCGTCGTCGAGGGCGGCTGCAACGGAACCCTGCGCGCCGAGGTGACGACGACGGGCAAGGCCGCGCACTCTGCCCGGCCCTGGCGCGGGCACAACGCCATCCACGACGCCGCGCCCGTCCTGGCCCGCCTGGCGGCCTACGCGCCGCGGGAGGTCGACGTCGAGGGCCTGGTGTTCCGCGAGGCGCTCAACGCCGTCCTGGTCAGCGGCGGCATCGCGGGCAACGTCATCCCCGACCGCTGCACGGTCACGGTGAACTACCGGTTCGCGCCGTCGCTGGACGCCGCCGGCGCGCAGGCGCACGTGCGCGAGGTGTTCGACGGGTTCGCCGTGGAGGTCACCGACGTCGCCGAGGGCGCCCGGCCGGGGCTGCACCTGCCGGCCGCCGCCGACTTCGTGGCCCGCACGGGCACGACCCCGCTGCCCAAGTACGGCTGGACCGACGTGGCGCGCTTCTCGGCCCTCGGCGTGCCCGCCGTGAACTACGGGCCCGGCGACAACGCGACGGCCCACGCCGACGACGAGCGGTGCCGCACGGCCGAGGTCGAGCAGTGCCTGGAGGTCCTCTCGGGCTGGCTGCTGGACGGCGCCCGGTGAGCACGATCTGCCTGTACGGCAGCGCCTCCGGCGGCATCGACCCCGCGCACGTCGAGCTGGCCGCCACCGTCGGGCGCCGCATCGGCGAACGCGGTCACGACCTCGTCTACGGCGGGGGCGGCACGTCCGTCATGGGGGCCGCGGAGGCCGCCGCGCGGGCCGCCGGTGCCCGCACGACGGGCGTCATGCCGCAGGCCCTGATGGACCTGGAACTGCCGCCGCAGGGCCTGGGTGAACTCGTCGTCACGGGCGACATGCGCGAGCGCAAGGCGCAGATGGACGCCCGCGCCGACGCGTTCGTCGTGCTGCCCGGGGGCCTCGGGACGCTCGAGGAGCTCTTCGAGATCTGGGTCGCCCGCACCATCGGCCTGCACACCAAACCCCTGGCCGTCCTGGACAGCGCGGGGCACTACGCCGGGCTGAAGACATGGCTGGAGACGCTCGTCGACTCCGGGTTCGCGCGTCCGCTGGTCTTCGACTGCATCTGCTGGACCGAGGACGTGGAGGAGGCCCTCGACCACCTCGAGACCGCTCCGCGGGACCGGGTGTCGCTGCCCAGTTCGGAGATCGTCGGGTCGTTCGCGGTCTTCCCGACCGACGGGGAGACCGAGCCCGCGGACGGGGGACCCGCGTCGTGACCCTGTTCCTGCTCGTCCTCGTGCTGCTGGCCGTCGGCGCCGTCGTGGCCGTCGTCACCGGCCGCGTCGGTGGGGGCATGGGCCCCGCCACGTCCACGCGGCCCCACCGCGGCCTGCCCGAGGGTCCCGTGGTGGCCTCCGACGTCGACGCCGTGCGGTTCTCCCTGGGCCTGCGGGGGTACCGGATGGACGAGGTCGACGCGGTCCTGGACCGGCTGCGCGAGGAGATCCGCGAACGCGACGAGGAGCTGGCGGCGTGGCGGACGGCCGAGGAGTGAGCCGGCCGGGCCCGCAGGGGCGCCTCGTGGAGTTCACGGCGTCCGCGGTCGTCACCGGCCGCGTCAAGCACGTCTTCGACGTCCTCACCGACTGGCCGCGGCAGACGGCGTGGGTGCCGGCGACCGTCGTGGCGCGGGCGCAGGACAGCCCCGTCGCCGCCGTGGGGGAGCGCTTCGTCGGGACGACGACGTTCGGCCCGTTCGTCCTCGTCGACGCCATGGAGGTGGTCGACCGCGTCCCGCCGGACGGGACCGAGGGACCGGGCGCGGTCGGCCGGGTGCGCGTCGCCAAGACCGGCGACGTCTTCGGCGGCGACGTCGACATCGTCGTCGCCCCCGCCGGGCCCGGTCGCGTCCGCGTGGACTGGACCGAGCGGATCCTCGTCCGGCCGCGCTGGCTGGCCCGGCTCGCAGGTCTAGGCGGGCCCGTCCCGGGCCTGGTCGGCAAGCTCGCCTTCGAGGCGGTGCTGCGGACCGCCTCGGACGACCTGCGCGGTCCGTCGTGACGGCGGTCGACGCCTCGGGGGGCCTGCGGCTGGGGCTGCGGAGCCGACTGCTGCTCCGCTGGCTGCGGCTGCCCGTGGCCGTGCGCGTCCTCGTCGTCTACGCGGCCGCGCGCCTGTTCACCGCCGTCGTCCTGGCCGAGGTCGCCCGGTTCCAGCCCGAGAGCACGTGGACCCCGGCGAACCCCGGCTACGGCGACATGCTCGGGCTCTGGGACGCCACCTGGTACGAGAAGATCGCGACCGAGGGCTACCCCGGCGCCGTCCCGCTCGGTCAGGCCGGCGACCCGCAGCAGTCGGCGCTCGCGTTCTACCCCGTCGCGCCGCTGCTCGCGCGGCTGCTCATGACGACGGGCCTGTCCTTCGGGGCGGCCGGGGCGCTCGTCTCCCTCGTCGCGGGGGCCGCCGCGGCCGTGGGGGTCGAGGCGCTGCTGCGCCGGACGCTGCGGACGCGCGTGAGCGCCACCCTGGCCCGCCGCGGGGCCTGGAGCGGCGCGGTCCTGTTCTGCGTCACCCCGCCCGCGCTCGTCTACCAGGTGCCGTACACCGAGGGGCCGGCCCTCGCCCTGCTCGTGGCGTTCCTGCTCTGCCTGCAGCGCGGTCGCTACCTGCCGGCGGCCCTGCTCGCGCTGCTGCTGGGGCTGACGCGCCCCGTCGCCGTCCCGCTGTCCGTGGTCGTCGTGGTGCACCTGGGGCTGCGCGCGTGGGCCGGCCACCGGGCCGGGACGGTCCTCGGCGGTCGCGAGGCCGTGCGGGGCCTGGGCCTGCTCGCGGCCTCCGGCACGGCGGGCCTGCTGTGGCCCTTCACCGCCTGGCAGCTCACGGGGCAGCCGGACGCCTACACGGCGACGATGGGCGCCTGGCGCGCGGGCGGGGAGGTCGTCCCGCTCAAGCCCTGGTGGGGGATCTCGCAGTACGTCCTCGGGCCCGTCGGCCCCCTCGTCCTCGTGGCCGGCGTCGCCGCCTACGCGGCCTGGCTGCTGTCGCGGCGCACGCGGGCGCTCGGGCCGGAGCTGCGCGCCTGGTGCCTGGCCTACGTCGGGTACCTGCTGCTCGTGCTCGACCCGTTCACCAGCCTGTTCCGCTACCTGGTCTTCCTCTTCCCCCTCGGGGCGCTCGTCGGGCTGCGGCCGGGCCGGCGCGTCCCGATCACGGGCTGGGTCGTCTGCTGCCTGGCGCTGCAGGTCGTCTGGGTCGCGTGGCTGTGGCGCTTCTCACCCCCCGCGGACTGGCCGCCGTGACCGGGGTGCACCCCTTGCCGTGACCTGACGGTGATCCTCCGGCGAGCCCCTGCGCCCGCCCGACCGGTCCGGTGGGGGATGATGTACGTCAACACGTCCTCCGCGGCACCCGGCCGCGGATGACGCGCGCACGCGACGACGAGAGGGAGCACGCCGATGGCGGCCATGAAGCCGAGGACCGGGGACGGTCCGCTGGAGGTCACCAAGGAAGGACGTGGCATCGTCCTGCGGATGCCGCTGGAGGGTGGTGGCCGGCTCGTGGTGGAGATGACGCCCGACGAGGCCAAGGCCCTCGGGGAGGCCATCACCTCGGTCGTGGGCTGAGGGACGGAACGGGGCGGGTACCGGAACGGGTACCCGCCCCGACCCGTCTCCCCAGCCGTCCGCACCGCGCCCCCGCGCCCGCCCGCGAGAGTCAGGAACCCCTGTGAGCACCGAGACCGTGACCGCCGCCGCCCCGGACCTGCGCCGCTGGACCCCGCCCACCGTCGAGGTGCGGCGCGGGGGTGTCCTCGGGGCCGACCTCGGGGGCTTCGACGTCCTGGCCGTCCCGGTCGCCGCGGGGGAGGGCGCCGACGCCCCGCTCCAGCCGCGTCCCGGCGCCGCCGACGCCGCCGTCCGGTACGGGATCGACCTGGCCGCCGCGTGCACGGCCGAGGGGTTCACCGGTCGCGCCGCGCAGACGACGCGCCTGCCGGTGCCCGCGCCGCAGGGCAGCCCGCGCCGCCTCCTCGTGGTCGGCGTGGGCGACTCCTCGCCCACCGCCCTGCGCCGCAGCGGGGCGGCCCTGGCCCGCGCCGTCGGCAGCGCCTCCGGCGACGTCGCCACCACGCTCGCCGACGGCGTCGGCAGCGCGGGTGCGCGCGCCTTCGTCGAGGGGTTCCTCCTCGCCTCCTACGTCCCGCCGGTCAGCGGCCGCCGCGCCGCGACCGCCCCGGCCCCCCGGCGCCTGCTGCTGCTCGGCGCCGTCGACGCGGCCGACGTCCGGCACGCCGAGGTGAGCGCCGGGGCGACGGTCCTGACGCGCGACCTCGCCGCCACGCCGTCCAACCTCAAGGACCCGCAGTGGATGACGGCCCAGGCCCTCGAGGTCGCGGCCGGTCTGCGCCTGAAGGTGGAGGTGCGCGACGAGGACCGGCTGCGCCGCGAGGGGTTCGGCGGCCTGCTGGCCGTCGGTGCCGGGTCGGCGTCCTCCCCGGCCCTCGTGCAGGTGGGCTGGACCCCGCGCGCCCGGCCGGACGCCCCGCACGTCGTCCTCGTCGGCAAGGGCATCACGTACGACACGGGCGGGCTGGGCATCAAGCCGCGCGAGTCGATGGTCGCCATGAAGACGGACATGGCCGGCTCGGCCGCCGTGCTGGCCGTCGTCGCCGCGGCGGCCCGGCTCAAGCTGCCCGTCAAGGTGACGGGGCTGCTCGCCCTGGCGGAGAACGCCTTCGGCGCGGCGGCCTACCGTCCCGGCGACGTCGTGACGCACTACGGCGGCCGGACGACCGAGGTCAACAACACCGACGCCGAGGGCCGGGTCGTGCTCGGTGACGCGCTGGCCTACGCCGACGCCGTCCTGCGCCCCGACGTCCTCGTGGACGTGGCGACCCTGACGGGCGCGGCGACGCTGGGGCTCGGCAAGCGGCACGCAGCCCTCTACTCCGGCGACGCCGAGCTCGTCGCCCAGCTCGAGGCCGCGGCCGCGGCCTCGGGGGAGCGCGTGTGGCACATGCCGCTCGTCGAGGACTACGTGTCCGCGCTGGACTCCGACGTCGCCGACGCCCGCCAGGTGACGACCACCCCCGGCCACGGCGGCGGGTCGATCGTGGCGGCGCTCTTCCTGCGGCCCTTCACGGGCGGGCGGCGCTGGGCCCACCTCGACATCGCCGGCACCGGTCGCGCCGACGGGCCCGAGCACGAGGTCGTCAAGGGCGCCACGGGGTACGGCGCCCGCCTGCTCCTGGAGTGGCTGGAGACGTCGGTGGCGGCCGGGGCGCGCTGAGGGGGCCCGTCAGCCGTTCTTGACGGCGAGCAGCAGCCCGTCGCCCGAGGGCACCAGCGTGGGGAACCAGTTGCCGTCCTCCAGGACGACGCGGGCGACCTCGCGCTGGGCGGCGGTCGAGGCGTCGCGCGCGGCGGGGTCGGTGACCCGGCCCTTCCACAGCGCGTCGTCGACGACGAGGAGACCGCCCGCGCGCAGCAACCGGTGGGCCTGCTCGAGGTAGGCGCTGTTCTCGCGCTCGTCGCCGTCGAGCAGGACGAGGTCGTAGGTGGCGTCGGTGAGGCGGGGCAGGACCTCCAGGGCCCGGCCGTTGATGAAGCGGGCGCGGTTGCTGCGGATGCCGTCCTCGGCGACCGCCTCGCGCGCGGCGCGCTGGGCCTCGCCGTCGGGGTCGATCGTCGTGACGACACCGTCCTCGCCCGTGCCGCGCAGCAGGCTGAGCAGCGAAACGCCGGTGCCCGTCCCGACCTCGACCACCGTGCGGGCGCGGGCGGCCGCGGCGAGCACCGTGAGGGTGGCGGCGACGCCGGGGGAGACGGCTTCGACGCCCAGCTCGGCGGCCCGGGCCCGGGCCCGCTGCAGCACCTCGTCCTCGGGGACGAACTGCTCGGCGTAGGCCCAGCTGGCGGGCTGCTTGCTGGACGGGCGAGACGAGGGCGTCGGCACGTGCGCACTGTAGAGCACCGCCGTTCGTGACCCCCGGTGGCCGGACCGTGGCTCCCCGTGAGGGGGCCCTGCGGACGGTGCCCCGCCCGTGCCGGGGCTGCGCAGGACCTGTGCAGGTTCCCGCCGTTCACCCGGTCGGCGGGGTCCGGGGGCTGACCGGGGAACCGCGCAGGTCAGACCTCCGTTGGACCCTTCGACGCCGACCGGCTGGACCTGCCGGCGGTGACTGGCCGAGACGATGGGAGTGGGAGAGCATGGGAGCACTGGCGGTGCCGTTCGCGGCCCCCTTCCCCGCCCGTTCCAGGAGGAACCCCGTGAGCGACGACACCGGCGACACCGCCGGTCGACCGGTGCCCGTGGTGCCGGGACTGCCGCACGTCGAGGACCCCGCGACGCTGTCCCCGGCCGTCGCCGCCTCGACCTGGGTCCCCCCGACGTGGGAGGAGGTCGTCCGCGACCACTCCGCGCGGGTCTACCGCCTCGCCTACCGGCTGACGGGCAACCGGCACGACGCCGAGGACCTCACGCAGGAGGTCTTCGTCCGCGTCTTCCGGTCGCTGTCGAACTACCAGCCCGGCACCTTCGAGGGCTGGCTGCACCGCATCACGACGAACCTGTTCCTCGACCAGGTCCGCCGCAAGCAGCGCATCCGCTTCGACGCCCTGGCCGAGGACGCCGGCGAGAAGCTGGCCAGCACCGACATCGGTCCCGAGCGCGCCTACGAGCACCGCAACCTCGACGACGACGTCCAGCGCGCGCTGGACGCGCTGCCGCCGGACTTCCGGGCGGTCGTCGTCCTGTGCGACATCGAGGGCCTGTCCTACGAGGAGATCGCAGCGACGCTCGGCGTGAAGCTGGGGACGGTGCGCTCGCGGATCCACCGCGGTCGCGCCCAGCTGCGTGCCGCCCTCGCCCACCGGGCCCCGCGCCCGGGCACGGCCCCGCAGCTGGCCTACGGCGAGGAGCGACCGTGAGCGGACCGCACCTCGGCGCGCGGGTGACCGCACTCGTCGACGGGCGGCTCGCCACGGACGCCGAAGCCCGCGCCCACGACCACGTCCGGGCGTGCCCGGACTGCTCCGACGCCCTCGAGGCCGAACGGCTGGTCCGGGCGCGCCTGCACGCCCTGGGCGAGCCGGAGCTGTCGGAGGACCTCGTGGTCAGGCTGCTGCAGATCGGTGGCCCCTCCGGTCCGCTCCCGCCGCGCGACGCCCCGATGGCGAACCCGGCGCGGCCCGTCGTCGGGGTGGCGCCGCCCTCGCGCACCGACCCCGTGCGGTCGCGGTCCTCGCGCGGCCCGGCCGGCCGCGCCGTCCGCCGTGTGCGGCGCCGTCCCGTGGCGGCCGCGCTCGCCGGGACCTTCTCCCTCCTCGGGGCGGGCATCGCCGGGGTCCTCGTCCTCGGCGGGCTGCCCGGTGGCGGGCAGGCCCCGGTGGCCGAGCTCCGGACGACCCCCTCGTCCGCGCCGTCGTCGGCGGGCTTCACGCCCGGGTCGGACGCGCCCGGGACGGCCACGGTCAGCCGCGTGCAGCCCTCCGGGCCGGCGACGCCGACCGCGAGCCCCACGACGACCGCTCCGTGAGCGACCCGTACGGCACGGGCGCGCCCGACCCCCGCCGCGACGAGGGCGGTCGCCCCGACCCGTGGGCGGCGCCCGGTCACGACGGCCGGTCCGCCGATGGACCCTGGCGCCCGGCCGACGCGTGGGGCCAGGCGCCCGCCGGTCCGCAGCAGCCCGCCGGCCACGACGCCTTCCCGCCCCCCTACGACCCCTACCGGGCCGGTCCGGCCGTGCCCCAGGCCGCCCGGCCCGAACCCTTCGGTCTGCTCCCCGCGCAGGGATCCGAGCCGTGGCCACCGCCCGCCCCCCGCTCGCGGCGTTCGCCGGCGCGCTGGATCGGCGCCGGATCCCTCGTGCTCGTGCTGGGGGTCGTCGGCGGCTTCGCCGGTGGCCTGCTGCAGGACGAGCTGTCCGACGGCTCCGGCGGGACCTACCCGGGGGTGTCGCTGCCCTCGCCGTCGGCCGGGTCGACGCAGCGGGCCGCCGGGTCCGTGGCGGGCATCGCGGCCGCCGCGCTGCCGAGCGTCGTCGCGCTCCAGGTGCAGGGCTCGCAGGGCTCGGGCACCGGGTCGGGCTTCGTGCTGGACGCGCCCACCGACGGCGGCAGCTTCGTCCTCACCAACAACCACGTCGTGGCCGGGGCGGCCACCGACGGCATCGTCGTCGTCTTCCAGGACGGCCAGCAGGCCCGGGGCCGCGTCGTCGGCGCGGACTCCTCCTACGACCTCGCGGTCGTGCGCGTGGACCGCACGGGCCCGCGCGCCCTGCCGTTCGGCGACTCCTCCAGCGTGGTCGTGGGTGACCCGGTCGTCGCCGTCGGGGCACCGCTCGGCCTGCAGGGCACCGTGACCGAGGGGATCGTCTCGGCGCTCAACCGCCCGGTGACGGCGGGGGAGTCCCAGGACGAGACCTCCTACATCCAGGCCATCCAGACCGACGCCGCGATCAACCCGGGGAACTCCGGCGGGCCGCTGCTCAACGCGGCCGGCGAGGTGATCGGCGTCAACTCGGCCATCGCGGCGCTCCCCGGCGCCGGGGGGCAGGCGCCGACGGGCAGCATCGGGCTGGGGTTCTCCATCCCCTCCGAGCAGGCCCGGCGCACCGCCGAGCAGCTCATCCAGACCGGCCGCGCCGTCCACCCCGTCATCAAGGTCTCCCTCGACGGGACCTACCAGGGGCAGGGCGTGCGCATCGTCGACCAGCCCGGCGCCGTCACGCCCGGCGGTCCGGGGGACCGCGCGGGGCTGCAGCCCGGGGACGTCGTGCTGGCCATCGACGGCCGTCCCGTGACCGAACCGTCCGAGCTGATCGTCGACATCCGCGCCCGCGAGCCCGGCGAGACGGTGACGCTGTCCGTCCGCAGAGGTGGAGAGACGGTGGACGTGCCGGTCACCCTGGAAGCCGACGGTTAGGATCGCCCCGTGTTCGGCATCAACGGGGGCGAGTTCCTCGTCCTCCTCGTCGTGGCGCTGGTGGTCCTCGGTCCCGAGCGGCTGCCGCACTACGCCGAGCAACTGGCAGGTCTGGTCAAGTCCGCGCGTCGCTTCGCCAAGGGGGCTCAGGCCCAGATGCGCGAGGAACTCGGTCCCGAGTTCGACGACATCGACTGGCAGAAGCTGGACCCGCGGCAGTACGACCCCCGGCGCATCGTCCGCGAGGCCCTCACCGAGGCGTGGAACGACGACGACGACGAACCGGTGGCCGCGAAGTCGACTCCCCCCGCGTCGTCCGGTGCGGCCACGGGAAGTGGGGTCGACCTCGGCAAGAAGTCGGCCGAGCCGGCCAAGGCCTCCCCGGCGCCCTACGACGAGGACGCCACCTGACGCGCCCCGCCCGACCCGACCGGGTCAGGCGACGCTGACGCCGAGCCGGCGTCCCGCGAGGCCGCGGGGTCGCCGGGCCAGCGTGCGCGCGAGGTCGCGCAGCACGACGGCCGCCGGCGCGTCGGGGTGGGACAGCACGACCGGCGTTCCCGCGTCCCCGCCCTCGCGCAGCACGACGTCCATCGGGACCTGCGCCAGCAGCGGCACCGACGTCCCCAGGCGCTCCGTCAGCGACGTCGCGACGGCCTGACCGCCGCCGGAGCCGAAGACCTCCAGGCGCTGCCCGTCCGGCAGTTCCAGCCAGCTCATGTTCTCCACGACGCCGACGACCCGCTGCTCGGTCTGCGAGGCCACCGACCCGGCGCGCTCGGCCACCTCGGCGGCCGCTACCTGCGGCGTCGTGACGACGAGGACCTCGGCCCCCGGCAGCAGCTGGCCCACGCTGATGGCGATGTCGCCCGTGCCCGGGGGCAGGTCGAGCAGGAGGACGTCGAGGTCGCCCCAGTGCACCTCGGAGGCGAACTGCTGCAGCGCCCGGTGCAGCATCGGCCCGCGCCAGGCGACGGGCTGGTTGCCCGGGACGAACATCCCGATCGAGATGACCTTCACTCCGTGCGCCACGGGCGGGATGATCATGTCCTCGACCTTGGTCGGCGTGCCGCGGACGTCGAGCAGCCGCGGGATCGAGAAGCCGTGGACGTCGGCGTCCAGGAGACCGACCCGCAGGCCGTCGGCGGCCATCGCGGCCGCGAGGTTCGCCGTGACGCTCGACTTGCCGACCCCGCCCTTGCCCGAGGCGACCGCGTAGACGCGGGTGAGGTTGCCGGCGTCGTTGAAGGGGATGGTGGGGGCCGCACCCGTGGTGCCGCGCACCTTGGCGGTCAGCTCGCGGCGCTGCTCGGAGGTCATCTCCCCGAGGTGCACGCGCACCCCGCGGGCGCCGTCCACCGTCCGCACGGCGGCGGTGACCTCCCGGGTGAGCGTGTCGCGCATGGGGCAGCCGGCGGTGGTCAGCAGGATGCGGACGTCGACGAGGCCGGCCTCGTCGACGTCGACCCCGTCGACCATGCCGAGGTCGGTGATGGGGCGGTGCAGTTCGGGGTCGTCGACGGTGCGCAGGGCCTGCAGGACCTCCGCGCGCACGCTCTGGGGACCGGGCGTGGGCGGGGTGGTGGACATGGGGCCAGCCTACGTGGCGCCTTGACCCCGGCCCGGGGCGGTGGAAGGGTGTGCCGGAAAGCGCTTGCCCGCCGTCGAGGAGGACGTCCGTGCCCAGCCCCCGTCGCTACGCCCTGGTGGGCGCCGGCTCCCGCGCGACGATGTACGTGGACGCCCTCGCCGGGCCGCACGCCGGTGACGGCGAGCTCGTCGCCCTCGCCGACACCAACCCCGGGCGGGCCGCCCTGCACGCCCGCCGGTACGCCGCGGCGGGACGCCCCGCGCCGGAGCTGGTCGACCCCGCGCAGCTGGCGGACACCGTGCGCCGGCTCGGGATCGACCGCGTCGTCGTCACCACGCCCGACCACACCCATGCCGACGTCGTCGTCGCGGCCCGCGACGCAGGCGCGGACGCCGTGGTCGAGAAGCCCCTGACGACGACGCAGGAGGGGGTGCGCCGCATCGCCGAGGCCGTCGAGCGGACGGGCCGCGACGTCCTCGTGACGTTCAACTACCGGTACGCGCCGCGGAACACCGCGCTGCGGCAGGTCATCGCCGACGGCGGGATCGGGACGGTGACGAGCGTGCACTTCGAGTGGGTGCTCGACACCGCCCACGGCGCCGACTACTTCCGCCGCTGGCACCGCCAGAAGGAGAACTCCGGCGGGCTGCTCGTGCACAAGAGCTCCCACCACTTCGACCTCGTCAACTGGTGGACCCAGGGGGTGCCCGGGCGCGTGTTCGCCAGCGGCGGCCTGCGGTTCTACGGCGCGGCGAACGCCGCCGCGCGCGGGGTCGGTCCCCGCCCCGAGCGGGGGACGTCGCAGGCCGGACGCGCCGACGCCTTCTCCCTCGACCTGGCCGCCGACCCGAAGCTGCGCGAGCTGTACCTCGAGAACGAGCAGCACGACGGCTACCTGCGCGACCGCGACGTCTTCGACGAGGGCATCACCATCGAGGACAACCTCGCCCTCGTGGTGGACTCCGCCGTGCCGGGCGGCACGGCGACCCTGTCGTACGCCCTCAACGCGCACTCGCCGTGGGAGGGCTACGTCGTCGCGGTGAACGGCACCCGCGGCCGCGCGGAGCTGACCGTCGTCGAGCGGGGGGAGGTGCCCCTGGCCGAGGGCCGCCGGCAGGTCGACCCGAGCATGCACCCCGAGGACGTCGAGGCCGGGACGGGGGTGCGGCCGGTCTCCGAGCGGCTCCTCGTGCAGCGGCACTTCGAGGCGGCGCACGAGGTGCCGATCCCGGTGGGGGAGGGCGGCCACGGCGGCGGCGACGCCCTCCTGCTGCGCGACGTGTTCGCCGGGCCCGTACCGGACCCGTTGCACCGCACCGCTTCCTGGCGCGACGGGGTGCGCTCGGTCGTCGTCGGGATCGCCGCCAACCGCTCGCTGGAGACGGGGCAGGCCGTGCGCGTCGACGACCTCGACCTCGGCCCCGCCGCCGCGGCCCTCGCTCGCCCCTGACCCCACGCGGATGAGGGGGGTCAGCGGGAGGGGACGACCACGGCGCGGCCGGTGAGGGTGCCGGCGTGCAGCCGCTCGTACGCCTGCGGCGCCTCCTCGAGGGAGAACGTCTCGGTGTGCACGTCGAGGACGCCCTGGTGGGCGAGCTCGACGAGCTCGATCAGCTCGCTGCGCGAACCCCAGTAGGGCACCGCGACCGACGCCTCGTAGGCCTGCCGGAAGAACCCGACCTGCGCGGCCGCCGGCCGGGAGGAGATGCCGACGATCGTGACGTCGGACTCGACGTCGGCGAGCGCCATCGCGGTGTCGATGGTCGGCTGCGCGCCGACGAAGTCCAGGACGAGCTGGGCGCCGCGGCCGCCGAGCAGCGCGCGGACGTTCCGGGCGGCGTCGGCGTCGGACAGCACGACGTCGTGGGCGCCGACCGAGGAGGCGAACGCCAGCTTCTCCTCGCTGACGTCGAGGGCGACGACGCGGGCGGGGGACAGCACCCGCAGCAGCTGGATCGCGACGTGCCCGAGGCCGCCGGCCCCGATGACGACGGCCGTGGAGCCGGCCCGCAGCTTCGGCAGCGACCGCTTGACCGCGTGGTACGGCGTGAGGCCGGCGTCGGTGAGGGGGACGGTGGCGACGGGGTCGAGGTCGCCGATCGGCACGAGGTGGCGCGGGGAGTCGACGAGCATGAACTCCGCGAGGGCGCCCGGGGCGCCCAGACCGGGCGGGGCGATGCCGAGGTCGGCGGCGCGCGGGCAGTAGTTCTCCTTGCCCTGGGCGCACTGGTGGCACGTCCCGCAGCCCCACGGGCCGTAGACGACGACGTTCGTGCCGACCTCGACGCCCTCGGCGCCGGGGCCGAGCTCGACGACCCGGCCGGCCCCCTCGTGGCCGAGGGTGAGCGGCAGGCCGTAGGTGTACTGGTCCTCGGGCAGGCCCATGACGAAGTCGTCGGAGTGGCAGATCCCGGCGGCGGTCACCTCGAGCAGGACCTGACCGGGCCCGGGCGTCGGCTTCTCGACCTCGACGACCTCGGGGGCCGCTCCGATCCGGCGGTACTGGACTGCGCGCACGACGGCGTTCCTCTCCTCGACGGCTGGTCCGTCGAGGCTACGCCCGTCAATCCGACAGTCGTCGGTCAGCCTGCCGTGACGCGGATGACCTCCTCGAAGGTCGTCTCGCCGCGCATGGCCTTGGCCAGCGCGGACTGGCGCAGGTTCTTCATGCCAATGCGCTCGGCCTCGGCCAGCAGCGCCGACTCCGTCGCGTCGTGCATGAGGACCTTGCGCATGCTCGGGGTGACGTCGAGGACCTCGTAGACCGCGGTCCGGCCGCGGTAGCCGGTCCCGCCGCACTCCGGGCAGCCGGTGCCCTTCAGCGGCGTCGCGTCGAGGATGTCCTCGATCGTGAGGTCGAGCAGCGCCAGGGTGTTCTCGTCCGGGATGTACCCGTCGGCGCACGAGTCGCAGGGTTTGCGGACGAGGCGCTGGGCGATCGCGGCCGTCAGCGAGCTGGCGACGAGGAACGGCGCCGCGCCCATGTCGACCAGACGCGTCAGGGCGCCGACGGCCGAGTTCGTGTGCAGGGTCGTCAGCACGAGGTGACCGGTCATCGACGCCTTGAGCGCCAGCTCGGCCGTCTCGGTGTCGCGGACCTCACCGATGAGGACGATGTCGGGGTCCTGGCGCAGGACCGAGCGCAGGCCGGCGGAGAACGTCATGCCGACCTTGGCGTGCACCTGGACCTGGGTGATCCCGGGCAGCTGGACCTCGACGGGGTCCTCGAGGGTGATGATGTTCTTCTCCGGCGACATCGTCGCGTGGATGGCCGCGTAGAGGGTGTTCGTCTTCCCGGACCCGGTGGGGCCGGTGATGAGGACCAGACCCTGCGGCACGCTGAGGGCCTTCTCGAAGATCTCGAGCTGCTCGGGTTCGAACCCGAGGGAGGGCAGCGAGGGGACGTCGTCGCCGCGCGTCAGCAGGCGGATGACGATCTTCTCTCCGTGCAGCGCCGGCAGCGTCGAGACACGGCAGTCGATCGCGGACCCGTCGACCATGACGCGGGTGCGGCCGTCCTGGGGGATGCGGCGCTCGGAGATGTCCAGGCCGGAGATGATCTTGATGCGGCTGATGACGCTCGGCGCGACCCGCTTGGGGGCGCTCATGACGTCGCGCAGCAGGCCGTCGACGCGGAACCTCACGCGCAGCTGGTCGCGCTGGGACTCCAGGTGGATGTCGGAGCAGCGCAGCCGGACGGCGTCGGACAGGATCCGGTTGACGAGCTTGACGATGGGGGCGTCGTCGTCGACCGAGCCGTTGAGCGCGGCGAGCGGGTCCTCGTCCTCGTCGTCGGTGGCGTCCTCGACCATCCGCGAGACCTGCGAGGTGTCCTCGGTGAGGGACCACGCGCGGGCGAGGTGGTCGCGGATCTGGGAGTCCATCGCGACGACGACGTGCAGCTCGGGGGTGCGCGTGTAGAGCTTCACGTCGTCCAGGGCGAGGACGTTCGTGGGGTCGGCGGCCGCGACGAGCAGGTACTCCGGCGTCTTGTCCAGGACGAGGACGCGGCAGCGCTCGGCGACGGCGCGCGGCAGGATCCGCACGACGTCGGGGGCGAGGTTGATGCGCGAGAGGTCGACGTGCTCGAGGTTCAGCAGCTCGGCGAGGCACTGGGCCAGCTCGGCCTCGGAGACCATGCCGAGCTCGACGAGGATCTGCCCCAGGCGCCGGCGCGGGCCCTCGACGTTGCGCTGCTCGGCGAGCGCCACCTCGAGGTCCTCGGGGACCAGCAGGCCCTTCTCGACGAGGACGTCGCCCAGGCGCTTGCGGACCTGGTTGCCACCCTGCTCGGGGACCTGGCCCGTGGCGGGGCCCGCTCCGGGGCCGTCGTCGAGAGTCGTCACCCGTCAGGTGTCGGCACCTCACGCTCCGAACCTGAGTCCGGCTCCGCCACGCGGGTGGGCGCACCCGGCTCGGTCACCCGCTTGCGCTTCTTGCCGCCCTTGCGCTTGGCGTCGCGTGACGGCGACGCCGAGACGGTGACGCCCTCCTCGGCGAGCTCCTCGAGGATCGAGCGCAGCTCCGAGCGGACGAAGTCGCGCGTGGCGACGTCGCGCAGCGCGATGCGCAGGGCCGCGACCTCGCGGGTGAGGTACTCGGTGTCGGCCAGCGCCCGTTCGTCGCGTGAGCGGTCCTGCTCGTTGAGGACGCGGTCGCGGTCGTCCTGCCGGTTCTGCGCGAGCAGGATGAGGGGAGCCGCGTACGACGCCTGCAGCGACAGGATGAGCGTGAGCAGGGTGTAGTTCAGGGCCCGCGGGTCGAACTGCACGCTCTTGGGGGCGAAGGTGTTCCACGCCAGCCACACGGCGACGAACACCGTCATGTAGACGAGGAAGCGGCCCGTGCCCATGAAGCGGGCGAAGCCCTCGGAGGCGCGGCCGAACGCGTCGGGGTCGAACTGCGGACGCGCCAGCCAGGGGCGCCGGCTCTCGCGGGGGGTGTCGAGGGACACCGCCTCGCGGCGCTGGCCGCGGCGGTTCTCGCGGGCTTCAGGCACGGGTGCTCTCCTGTCCGGTCGGCCCTTCGAAGACCTCCTCCTCCGCGTCGCGCCAGTCCTCCGGCAGCAGGTGGTCCAGGACGTCGTCGGCGGTCACGGCCCCCAGCAGGTGGCCGTCCTCGTCGACCACGGGCAGCGAGACGAGGTTGTACGCCGCCAGCTGGCGCGTCACCGCCTGCAGCGTCTCCTCCGGGGCGAGGGGGTCGATGTCGTTGTCCAGCAGCTGACCCAGCGGTGTCTGCGGCGGTTCGCGCAGCAGCCGCTGCAGGTGCGCGGTGCCGAGGTAGCGCCCCGTGGGCGTCTCCAGCGGCGGCCGGCAGACGTAGACGGCGGTGGCGAGCGGGACGTTCAGCTCGGTGCGCCGCACGTGGGCCAGTGCCTCTGCGACGGTGTCGTCGGGGGCCAGGACGACGGGGTCGGTCGTCATGAGACCACCGGCGGTGTAGTCGTCGTAGGCCAGGAGGCGGCGGACCGGGTCGGCGTCCTCGGGGTCCATGAGGGCCATGAGCCGCTCGGCCTGCTCCGAAGGCAGCTCCGACAGCAGGTCGGCCGCGTCGTCGGGCTGCATCTCCTCCAGGACGTGCGCGGCGCGGTCGCCCTCCAGGCCCGAGAGGATCTCGATCTGGTCGTCCTCGGGCAGCTCCTCGAGGACGTCGGCGAGCCGCTCGTCGTCGAGGGCCGCGGCGACCTCCCGTCGGCGCTTGGGCGTCAGCTCGTGGATCACCTCGGCCAGGTCGGTCGCCTTGAGCTCCTCGAAGGCCGCGAGCAGGTTCGTCGCCCCCTGGTCCAGGTCGGGGGAGGCCAGCCCGATGACGCCGCCGAGGACGCCCTCGACCGGGATGGTCATGGTCTCCCCGCGCCGCCGGAGCCGGCCGGACAGCCCGCGCGGGTTCGTCCCGCGACGCACGAACAGCCGGGTGAGGTGCCAGTCGCGGGCGCGGACGGCGTCCAGTCCCAGGTCCTCGATCGTGGCCTCCCCGCTGCCGTCGGCGAGCTGGACCGTGCGGTCGAGGAGCTCTGCGAGCAGCAGCGTCTCGGCGCCGCGCTGCTCGAAGCGGCGCATGTTCACCAGGCCCGTCGTGATGACCTGACCGGCGTCGATGGACGTCACGCGGGTCATGGGGACGAAGACGCGGCGGCGACCGGGGACCTCGACGACCAGACCGATGACGCGCACCGGT
This sequence comes from Kineococcus endophyticus, assembly GCF_040796495.1. Lineage (NCBI taxonomy): Bacteria > Bacillati > Actinomycetota > Actinomycetes > Kineosporiales > Kineosporiaceae > Kineococcus > Kineococcus endophyticus. Next base: position 51,187 of record NZ_JBFNQN010000011.1, read on the forward strand.
CCGCGCGGTCGCAGCATCCCCACGACGTCGCGGACCCGGCCGACCTGGTCGCCCTGGGGGTCGAAGACCGACGTGCCCGCCAGGCGGGCGGCGAAGACACGCGTGGTGGGTCCGGTCACACGTTCCAATCTAGGGGTTGACTTCCAGCTCGCGGTGCGCGACGTGCGCTCCTACCGTGACGGCATGGCCAAGGAGAGCAAGAAGATGAAGTCCGAGGGCACCCCGCTCTACACGATCCCCGGGCTGACGACGGAGCAGGGCGCCGAGATCGCAGCGCTCCTGCAGGACCGCCTCAACGCCCTGACCGACCTGCACCTGACGCTGAAGCACGTCCACTGGAACGTCGTGGGCCCGCACTTCGTGGCGGTCCACGAGATGCTCGACCCGCAGGTCGACGCCGTCCGCGAGATGGCCGACACGACCGCCGAGCGCATCGCCACCCTGGGCCTGTCGCCCGTCGGCACCCCGGGCGCGCTCGTCGCCGACCGCGGCTGGGACGACTACTCCATCGGTCGCGCGGGCGCCATCGAGCACCTGGGTGCGCTCGACCTCGTCTACAGCGGCGTCATCGAGGACCACCGCAAGGCCATCGAGGCCACGGACGACCTCGACCTCGTCACGCAGGACATGCTCATCGCGCAGGCCGGCCAGCTCGAGCAGTTCCACTGGTTCGTCCGCGCCCACCTCGAGACCACCGGTGGTCAGCTCACCACCGCCGGTGCCAGCACCGAGGTCGAGGCCACGCGGCAGGCGGGACGCGCGGGCGTCAAGCGCAAGTCCGCCTGAGCACTCCCTGGGAGTACGGTCCCGGCGGGCACTGAGCGTGGTCCCGCGGCGTTGACCAGGACGACGGCGGCCCCGCCAGGGGCGCGTCGCCGATCCTGCGCCGACGTCGCGGGACGGGTCGAGAAGGTGAGGAAGTCTGATGTCGAACCTCGGGCCCATGGGTGGTCCGCGCCGGATCACCACGCCGACGCCCCCCTCGGGCGAGACGATCGGCCGCTACGGGACCTACTCCGAGGCGCAGCGCGCGGTGGACTTCCTCTCCGACGAGCACTTCCCGGTGCAGAACGTGACGATCGTCGGCACCGGGCTGCAGATGGTCGAGCGGGTCACGGGGCGGCTGACCTACGGTCGCGCAGCGGGCGCGGGGGCCGCCTCCGGAGCTTGGTTCGGTCTGCTCATCGGGCTCATGCTGTCGGTGTTCGGTCCCGGCGGCAGCGGGGCGCTCCTGACGGGCATCCTCGTCGGTGCCGGGTTCGGGATGCTCTTCGGCGTCATCTCCTACGCCCTCACCGGCGGGCGCCGCGACTTCACGTCGTCCTCGCAGATCGTCGCATCGGAGTACACCGTCCTGTGCCTGCCGCAGCTGGCCGGTCAGGCCCGGGAGGTGCTCTCGCGCCTGCCCAACGGGCTCGGCCGCGACAGCGGGTCGCCGTCGGGCCAATCCCCGTGGGGTGCGCCCGACGCGTCGCAGCGACCGTGGGGTCCGCCGCCCGGCGGCACCCAGCCGTACATGCCGCCGCCGCAGCCCGGCTCGGCTCCGGCGACGCAACCGCCACCCCCGCCGTCGTTCGAGAAGGCACCCGAGCCCGAGCCGGTGCACGACCTCTCGGGTCCGACGTACGCCGAGAAGATGGAGGAGGCACGCCGTCAGCGGCGCGCTGCCGAGGCGAGAGCGCGCGAGGAGCAGGACCGCTCCGAGCGCTGACCGTCGACCAGGGACCGCCGTCCGACGCCTCGCGTCGGGCGGCGGTCCTGTCTCGTCCGGGTGTCAGCGCAGCGACGCCATCCACGCCTCGACGTCGTCGGGCGTGCGGGGGAGGGCGGCCGACAGGTTCTCGACCCCGTCGGCCGTGACGAGCACGTCGTCCTCGATGCGGACGCCGATGCCGCGCAGCTCCTCGGGCGCCAGCTCGTCCTCGGTCTTGATGTAGATCCCCGGCTCGATGGTGAAGACCATCCCCTCGCGCAGCTCGGCGTCGAGGTACATCTCCTTGCGGGCCTGCGCGCAGTCGTGGACGTCGAGGCCGAGGTGGTGGCTCGTGCCGTGCGGCATCCAGCGCCGGTGGAACTGCCCCTCCTCGCCGAGGGAGGTGGCGGCGTCAACGGGCAGCATCCCCCAGGCGGACAGCCGGTCGGCGACGACCTCCATGGCCGCCGCGTGCACCTCGCGGAACTTCACGCCCGGCCTGGCGACGGCGAAGGCGGCCTCGGCGGCGTCGAGCACGGCCTGGTAGACGCGGCGCTGGGCCGGGGTGAACGTGCCGTCGACGGGCAGCGTGCGCGTGACGTCGGCGGTGTAGAGCGAGTCCACCTCGACGCCGGCGTCCAGCAGCAGCAGCTGACCGGGGGCGATGGCGCCGTCGTTGCGGATCCAGTGCAGCGTGCAGGCGTGGTCGCCGGCCGCCGAGATCGTCTCGTACCCGACGCCGTTGCCCTCGATGCGGGCCGTGCCGTCGAAGGCGGCCTCGACGACGCGCTCACCGCGGGCGTGACCGACGGCGCGGGGGAGGGTGCGCACGACCTCCTCGAAGCCGCGGGCGCTGGCGGCGACGGCGTCGCGCAGCTGCGCGACCTCCCACTCGTCCTTCACGAGGCGCAGCTCGGACAGCGCCGTGACGAACTCCTCGTCGGCCTTCTCGCGTGCCTTCTCGTCCGCCGGGCCCCGCAGCGGCGTCACGAGCGCGGTGACCGCCGGGTCGGCGTCGGGCACGATCCGCAGCCCGCGCGCGCCCTCGAGGCCGGCCGTCACCTCGTCGGTGAGCGTCGCGACGTCGTGGCAGGCCAGGCCCGTCTGGGCGGCGAGGGCCGGCAGGGTCGTGCGCGGGCCCACCCACAGCTCGCCGTAGCGGGCGTCGGCGAAGAACTCCTCGGTGTCGCGCGCCGCCTGCGGCCGCACGTACAGGACGGCGTCGTGGCCCTGGTCGGTCGGGAGCAGGACGAGGACGGCGTCCGCCTCGCGGTCGGTGCCCAGGCCCGTGAGGTGCGCGAACGCCGAGTGCGGGCGGAAGCGGTAGTCGCAGTCGTTGGACCGGCGCACCAGCGTGCCGGCGGGCACGACGAGCACCTCGCCCGGGAAGAGCGAGGACAGCACCTCGCGGCGGCGGGCGGCGAAGGGCGCCACCCCCGCGGCCTCGAGGTCCTCGGCCGGACGCGGACCCCAGCCCTGCGCGATGAACTGCCGGAAGGCGGCCGAGCGCGGCGTCGACCGGTGCGACGTCATCGTCCCGTCCTGCGCGTCCGCACCGCTCGCGTCACCCTCCACGACGGTGCCCTCGCCCTCGGGCGCCTGGCGGTCCAGCAGGTCCGCCACGCCCCCGTCCTTGGCCCCGTCGGGAGCGCCGTCGGTGGTCTGGTCGGTCGTCGTCTGCGAGCTCACCCGTTCATCATCGCCCCGGGCGGGTCGCGCTGTCGCTCCGCCCCGGCCCGTCGCCGGACGACCCGCGACGCAGCGTGACCAGAGGTTGACGACGGACCGTCACCGGGGCCACCGTGGAGCATGGGCGGTACAGCGCAGTGCCCCCGCTGCGACGGCGCGGTGAGGGCACCCAGCATCTGGCACTCCGGCTACACCTGTGCGGTGCACGGGGAGGTGGTCCCGCTGCAGCCGCCGCACCCGGCTGACGCCGAGCACCTCGACTGGATCGCCCGGCACGCCGACGTGCCGGTGTGGCTGCCGTGGCCCCTGCCGGACGGGTGGCTCGTCACCGGAACGCGGTGCGTGCGCGACGAGAAGCACGAGGCGCAGGCCGTCGTCGTCGCCGTGTCGGGCCCGCACCACGGCCCCGCCGGCTGCTCACCGGTCGCGGACGTGCTCCTCGTGGCTGAGCAGCCCGGCAGCGGCCTGGGAGCGCACCTGGCCGGACGGGACGACCTGGACCCGGGGGAGGACCTCGTCACGGGCCGCCCGGCCGCCCGGTTGCACGCCGCCGGGGCCTCGACACCGCTGTGGTCGGTCCCGGCCGAGGGCGATCGCGCCGTGCTCGTCGGGGAGGCGGGCGGCGTCTGGTTGTGGGCGCTGCTGTGGCCCGCGGCGGCCGGCGTCACGCTGCTCGACGACCTCGAGCTCGTCGACCTGCGCGACCCCGCCCACGAGCTCGACGTCCCGTGCGGAGCGCTGTCGCCGCGGCTGCGCTGGGCCGGACAGGCGGTTCCCGCCCGCGCCTGAGCGGCCGTCCCCGCACGACGGACGCACGAGCGCACGGGGAGGGCCGCCACGGAGAGTAGGCTCGTGCGGTGCGCATCGACCTGCACACGCACTCCACGGCGTCCGACGGGACACAATCCCCGGCCGACGTGATCGCCTCCGCCGCACAGGCCGGACTCGACGTCGTCGCCCTCACCGACCACGACACGAGCTCGGGCTGGCCGGAGGCCACGGCCGCGGCCGACCGACGGGGACTGAGGTTCGTCCCGGGCGTCGAGATCAGCTGTCTGCTCCGTGGAGTGTCCGTGCACCTCTTGTCCTACCTCCACGACCCCGAGGACCCCGCCCTGGTGCGGATGCTGACCGAGTCCCGGACCTCCCGCGAGAGCCGGGCCCGTCGCATGGTCGACCGGCTCGGCCCCGACACGGGCCTGTGCTGGGAGGACGTCCAGGAGCACGTCCACGGGCGGGCCACGATCGGCCGCCCCCACATCGCCGACGCCCTCGTGGCGCGCGGTGTCGTCGCCGACCGTGACGAGGCCTTCGCGACCCTGCTCTCCGGCCGGGGCAAGTACTTCGTGCCGCAGACGGCGCCGGACCCCGTCGAGGCCGTCCGCGTCGTGCGGGCCGCCGGGGGTGTGCCGGTCATCGCCCACCCCGCGGCGTCCAAGCGCGGCAGCTGCATCGACGACGACGAGGTGGCGGCCATGGCCGAGGCCGGGATGGCCGGCCTCGAGGTCGACCACCGCGACCACTCCGACGCCGAGCGCGCCCACCTGCGCGACCTCGCCGCCGCCCTCGGGCTGTTCGTCACCGGGTCCAGCGACTACCACGGGGCGGGCAAGCGGAACCTGCTGGGGGAGAACACGACCGACCCCGAGTCGCTCGCGCGCATCGACGAGGTCGCCGCCGCGTCCCGCCTGGCGCACCCGGCGTGAACTGGCAGCTGTTCGGGGAGAGCTTCGTCACGCTCTTCGTCATCATGGACCCGCTCGGGACCGTGCCGATCTTCCTGGGGCTCACCGCGAGCTTCAGCACCACCGAGCGGTCCCGCGCCGCCCGGCAGGCCGTCGTCGTCGCCTTCGGCGTCATCGTCGCCTTCGCCGTCTTCGGCCAGCGCATCCTCGACTACCTGCACATCAGCCTCCCGGCGCTGCAGGCCGCGGGTGGTCTGCTGCTGCTGCTCATCGCCCTCGAGCTGCTGACCGGGAAGGGCGACGAGCCGACGAGCACCGTCGGCGTGAACGTCGCGATGGTGCCGCTCGGCACGCCGCTGCTGGCCGGGCCCGGCGCCATCGTCGCGACCATGGTGTTCGTGCAGCAGGCGCAGGACTGGGGGGACCGCGCGGCCATCGCCCTCGGCGTCGTGGCGGTGCACGTGACGCTGTACCTGGCCATGCGCTTCGCCGGGCTCGTGCACCGCGTCCTGGGCGACTCCGGTGTGCTGCTGGTGACGCGCGTGGCGGGTCTGCTGCTGTCGGCCATCGCCGTGCAGCTGGTCGCCGACGCCGTCCGGACGTTCGTCGTCGGCGCCTGAGCGCCCCTCGACACGAAGGGCCCCCTCCCGGCCGGGAGGGGGCCCTTCGTCGTGGGCGGGTCCGTCAGTCGGTGACGGGTTCCTGCGCGGCGCCTTCGGCGACGTCGCTCGTGCGGGTCCGCCGACGACGGCGCGGGGCCTTCTCCGGTGCGGCCTCGGCGGCGGACGGGGCCGCGTCCGTGGTGGTGTCTGTGGTGGTGTCCGAGGTCGCCTCCGCGCCCGGCTCCACCTCGACGCCGGAACGCGTGCGGCGGCGGGTCCGGGTGCGGCGGGGACGCTCGACGCGCTCCTCGACGACACCCTCCTCCTGCTCCTGCGGGGCCGACGAACGCCCACCGCGGCGGGACGAGCCCGTACTGGAGGACCCACCGGACCGGGCGCGGCGGCCCTTGGCGGCGCCGACCTCGCCGAGGTCCTCGACCTGCTCGGCCTCCAGACCGGCGCGCGTGCGCTGGGTCCGGGGCAGCCGGCCCGTCGTGCCCTCGGGGATGGTCAGGTCGTCGAACAGGTGCGGCGACGTGGAGTACGTCTCGACGGGCTCGCCGAAGCCGAGGCCGAGCGCCTTGTCGATGAGGCTCCACCGCGGCAGCTCGTCCCAGTCCACGAACGTGACGGCGACACCCGTGTTGCCCGCGCGGCCGGTGCGGCCGATGCGGTGCAGGTACGCCTTCTCGTCCTCGGGGCACTGGTAGTTGACGACGTGCGTGACGTCCTCGACGTCGATGCCGCGCGCGGCGACGTCGGTGGCGACGAGGACGTCGACCTTGCCGGTCCGGAAGGCCCGCAGCGCCTGCTCGCGCGCACCCTGGCCGAGGTCGCCGTGGATGGCGGCTGCGGCGAAGCCGCGCTCGACGAGCTGCTCGGCGACGGAGGCCGCCGTGCGCTTGGTGCGGCTGAAGATGATCGTCAGCCCACGGCCGGTGGCCTGCAGCATCCGCGCGAGCACCTCGACCTTGTCGAGGGCGTGGGTGCGGTAGGCGAACTGCGTGATGGCGGCGACGGTGGCGCCGTCGTCCGTGGGGTCCACCGCGCGGATGTGGGTGGGCTGGCGCATGTAGGAGCGCGCCATCGCGACGACCGGGCCGGGCATGGTCGCCGAGAAGAGCATCGTCTGACGGGCCGGGTTGGTCTGGGCCAGGAGCCGTTCCACGTCGGGCAGGAACCCGAGGTCGAGCATCTCGTCGGCCTCGTCCAGGACGACGCACGTGACGTGCGAAAGGTCCAGGTGGCGCTGCTGGGCCAGGTCGAGCAAGCGGCCGGGGGTGCCGACGACGACGTCGATCCCCTTGGCCAGCGCCTCGATCTGCGGCTCGTACGCACGGCCGCCGTAGACCGTGAGGATGCGCGCGGGGTACGAACGGCTCGCCGTCGTCAGGTCGCCGGCGACCTGCGTCGCGAGCTCGCGCGTCGGGACGATGACCAGGGCCTGCGGCTTGCCCGGCGCGGGCAGCGCGTCGTAGTCGGCGTCGCCGGGGACGGCGGTGCGCTGAAGCAGCGGGACGCCGAAGCCGAGCGTCTTGCCCGTCCCCGTCTTGGCCTGGCCGATGATGTCGTGCCCGGTCAGCGCCACGGGCAGCGTCATGGACTGGATGGGGAAGGGCGTCGTGATGCCCGCCCCGGCCAGCGAGGCGGCGATGCGCGGTTCCACGCCGTGCTCGGCGAAGGTGCGCAGCGCGGGGGCCTCGGCGGTGGGGGCGACGGTGTCGGTCTCGTCGCTCGTCGTGCTGGTGTCGGTCATGCGTCTCCCGTGCAAGGGGCGAGCGCGGCCGCGTCCGCGGAGGACCCGCCCCAGCGGCTCGGCGAGAAGTCGGAGCCACCGGCGGGGAACGTCGTCAGGCGGAGCGTGCAGCCGCGTCGCGGCAGTCGGCAGCCGATCGTGACTGGCGACCGGGCAACCCTGAACCCCGCAATGGTAACCGGCTGCGTCGCCGGGGTGACGCGTGGGCGTCCCGGCGGCGCGCCGATGTCGACGTAGCCGATCGAGGCCGCCGGGACCACGACCTGACGGCCCTTCTCGTCGACCAGCGACAGCACCGTGCCGGCGGACAGCGCCTGCGAGACGGCGCTCGTGATCTCCTCGCTGGTCTGGGCCGACTCGAACACCAGCTCGCGTGCGACGTTCTGCACGCCGATCCGAACCTCCACCGCAGTCCCCTCCCGGGTCGCCGATCTGGACTTGCCGCCGTCTCGCCCGAGACGGCTCCGGCTCCACGCTAGTCCCCCGCCGCGACACCGGGCGTCCGGTTCGCTGCCGGCGGACGGTCGGGCCGCGCCCGGCACCTCCCGGCCGCGCCGAGCGCGGGTGCCATGCTGCGCGGGTGCCCGCCGCCGTCCCGGACCCCGCCCGCCGCGCCCTGCTCCTGGGCGGAGCCGGGGTGCTCCTCGCCGGCTGCACGGGGCAGACCCCGTCCGCCGGACCGGTCTCCTCGACCTCCTCGTCGTCCGCGCCCGGGACGAGTGCGGCACCGGCCTCCTCCGCCGCCGCGGCGGAAACCTCCCCGTCCCCTTCCTCTCCCTCGTCGTCCACGACCGCACTGCCGCCCGGCCTCACGGCCGACGACGTCCGCGCCGGCGTGCTCGGCGCCGACGTCCCGCAGTCCGGCGGTGGGGTCCTCACCGTCGTCCCCGGCTCCTCGTCCGCGCCGCCCTCGGCCCGCGTCCGCACCGTGCGCGTCGAGGTCGAGCAGGACCTCGTCGCCGCCGGTCTCCTCGACCCCGTCGCCTTCGCCGACTTCGCCCTCGGCGTCCTCAACGACCCGCGCAGCTGGGGCGCCGGCGGCGCGATGAGCTTCGCGCGCACCGACGGCGACGCGCAGATGCGCCTCGTGCTGGCCACGCCCGACACCTCCGCCGCCCTGTGCCGGCCGCTGCGGACGATGGGCACGCTCTCGTGCCGGTCCGGGGACGCCGCCGTCCTCACCTGGTACCGGTGGGTGCGGGCCATCCCCGACTACGGCCAGGACCGGACGGGCTACCGCCAGTACGTCGTCAACCACGAGATCGGCCACGTCCTCGGACACGGGCACGACCCCAACCCCGGGCCCGGGCGACTGGCGCCGGTGATGATGCAGCAGACCAAGGGGCTGCGGGGCGCGCTGCCCAACCCGTGGCCCCACCCCTGACCCTCACCGCACCACCGTGCGCGGGCCGGCTCCGTCCCGCCACGACGTGATGCGCAGGCGCTCGCCGTCGAGCTCGGTGAGGACGACCGCCGTGGGGTGCAGGCGCAGGAGGACGTACGGCTCCGGCGGGTGCCGGTCGGCCGTGTAGGCGGCCAGGACGTCCGGGTCCGTGACCACCACCGCGCGACCGGAGACCTTCGCGTCCCCGTCCGCCATCGACCCGTCCCCGGTGTGGGCGTGCAGGGCGAAGCGCGGGTCGCGGCGCAGGTCGTCGAGCTTGCGCGCCGGGACCATCGAGCCGAGCAGCAGGTCGCCGTGCCAGCTGTCGACCTCGGTGCCCCACACCCGGGGGGACCCGTCCCGCGAGAGCGTCGCCAGCACGTGGTGGCGGGCTGCGCCGAAGCGGGCCAGGACGGCACGCGCCAGCTCGGGGGCGCCGGCCTCGACGTCGGACCACCGCGGGCCGGGGGAGGGATCGTTCGTCATGGCGGCACCCTGCACCGCGGGTCCGACACGAGCACCCCTCTGACAGGCTGCGGCTGTGGAGAGCGCGCTGCCCGCCCGGGCCGAGGAGGTCCTCGAGGTGGTCCACGCCATCCCGTCCGGGCGGGTGCTGACGTACGGCGACGTCGCCGCGCGCGTCGGCGACCGGGGTCCCCGCTTCGTCGGCAACGTGCTGCGCCGCTTCGGGTCCGGTGCGCCCTGGTGGCGCGTCCTGCGGGCCGACGGCAGCGCGCCGCCGCCCCTGGCCCCCGAGGCGCTGCACCGCTGGCGGGCCGAGGGGACGCCGTTGCGCCGGCTCGCCCACGACCCCGTGGACGTGCGGGTGGACCTCGACCGCGCCCGCTGGGACGCGGGTACGTGGACGGCGCCGTGGGAGGAGGTGCCCGCCCCGTGACGGGTCACCCGTCCCTGGTGGACGACCTGCGCGCCGCCCGCCGCCGCTTCTCGGTCGAGTTCTCCCCGGCCCACGACGAGGCCACCGCGCAGCGGCAGTGGCGGGCCGTGCAGCGCCTGGAGCCCCTGGCCCCCGTGTTCGCCTCGGTCACCTACGGGGCGGGCGGCGGGGACCGCGCCGGCAGCGTCGACCTCGCCTCCCGGCTGGCCCGCGAGACCACGGTCCGGCCGCTGGCCCACCTCACGGCCGTGGGCCAGTCCACGGCCCAGCTCGCCGACGTCCTCGACGAGCTCGCCGCCGGCGGTGTGCGCGACGTCCTGGCCCTGCGGGGGGACCCCGACGGCGACCCCCACGCCCCGTGGGAGCCGCACCCCGAGGGGCTCGAGCACGCCGACGAGCTCGTGCGCCTCGCGCTGCAGCACGGCGCCGACACCGTCGCGGTGGCGGCCTTCCCGCTGGGGCACCCCGACTCGCCCGACCTCGACACCGACCTGCGCCGCCTCCTCGGCAAGTTCGCCGCCGGGGCCCGCTGCGCGATCGCCCAGCTGACGTTCGACGTCGAGGACTTCCTGCGGTTGCGGGACCGGCTCGCGGCCGCCGGCTGCGACGTCCCGCTCCTGCCGGGGCTGCTGCCCGTGACCAGCCCGCGCGTGCTGGAGGTGACGCGCCGCCTGACCGACGGTCACGAGCCGTCGTGGCTGCACCGTCGCCTCGACCCCTTCCTCGACGACCGCGGAGCCTTCCGCGAGGAGGGGATGCGGGTGGCGGTCGAGGACGGCCGTCGCCTCCTCGCCGAGGGCGTGGAGGTGCTGCACCTGTACTCCCTCAACGCCGCCTCCAACGTCGAGGCGCTCGTGGGCGAGCTGGGGCTGGCCGGTCCCGGTGGCGCCCGCTGAGCGGTTCCGACGTGTCGTCGGGAGGTCGTGTCGGAGCCGTGTGGTCACATGACGGCGTGCTGAGGGTGGACGTGACGGACGCGGGTGCTGCGGGTGCCGGCCAGGGGGGCGCGCAGGGCGGCGGGGGCGAGGGCCGGCGGCGGCCCCCGGTGCCCCGGCTCCGTCGCGCCGTGCCCCTCGTCGCCGACGCGCCGGAGGCCGACGACCGCCAGGACGCCGTCGTCGCGACGCGTCCGGGCAGCGGCCCGCTCGTCGTCGTGGGGGCTCCCGGGACGGGCCGCACGCACACGCTCCGCGCCCTGGTCACCGCCCGCGTCGCCCGCGACGGGGTCGACCCCGACCGCGTCCTCGTCCTCGCGCCCACGCGTCGTGCGGCCGACCTGCTGCGCGACGACCTGTCCGACGCCCTGCGCCGCACGACCGGTCAGCCCGCGGCCCGCACCCCGCATAGCTACGCCTTCGGCGTCCTGCGCCGTGTGCACGTGCACGAGGGGGCCCCGCCGCCCCGCCTGATCTCCGGCGCCGAGCAGGACGCGATCCTCGCCGACCTGCTGCGCGGCCACCTCGCCGTGACGTCGGAGGACGCCCCGGCCGAGCTGTTCGACCTCGACGCCGACGGCCGCGTCACCCTCACCGGCGCGCTCGCCGCCCCCGACTGGCCCGGTGACGTCCCGCGGGCCTCCTGGGGGCTGCGCAGCTTCCGCAACGAGCTGCGGGACCTGCTGATGCGGGCCGTCGAACGAGGGCTGCGCGCCGAGGACCTCGTCGAGCTCGGCCGCCGCCACGGTCGCCCGGAGTGGGTCGCCGGGGCCGCCGTCCTGGAGGAGTACCTGCAGGTCAACGCCCTCGGGCGGGCTGAGGCGTACGACCCCGCCGCCGTCGTGGACGAGGCCGTCGCCGCGCTGCGCGCCGAGCCGGAGCTGCTGGCCGCCGAACGCGACCGCTGGGACCTGGTGGCCGTCGACGACGCCCACGACCTGTCCGAGGCCGGGCTCCGCCTCCTCGAGGCCGTGGCCGGCGGCCGCGACCTCGTGCTGACGGCCGACCCCGACAGCGTCACGCAGGGCTTCCGCGGCGCCGACGCGCGCACGGCCTCGGCGCTCTCCGACCGCTTCGCCGTCCGCGGTGCCCCCGCGCCCGCGGTGGTCCTGGGCTCCGACCACCGCCAGCGGCCGTCCCTGCGCGCGGTCACGCGCGCGGTGGCCGAGCGGGTGGGCGCCCTCGGCGGGGCGCCGCAACGGGCGGCCGTCCCGGTGCGCGCCGGGGAGGGCCGCGTCGAGGTCGCCGTGCTCGGGTCTCCGACGCAGGAGGCCGCCTGGGTCGCCCAGCGGCTGCGCCGCCGACACCTCCTCGACGGCGTCCCGTGGTCGCAGATGGCGGTCGTCGTCCGGTCCGCCGGGCACACCGCCGCCCTGCGCCGCGGGCTCACGCACGCGGGCGTGCCGCTGGCCGTGCCGCTGGCCGAGGTGCCCGTGCGCGACGAGCCGGCGGTCCGGCCCCTGCTGACGGCCCTCGCGGTCGTCCTCGAACCGGCCGAGCTCACCGAGGCCGTCGCCCACGAGCTCGTGACCTCCCCGGTCGGCGGGGCCGACGTCGTGGCCCTGCGCCGGTTGCGGCAGTCGTTGCGGCGCAGCGAACGGGCGGACGGCGGCGGCCGCAGCAGCGACGTCGTGCTCACCGCCGCGCTCGCCGAGGTCCTCGCCGACCCCGAGGCCGACCTCGGGGCCGAACCGGGCGCCGACGGGACCACGGGAGACCTGGCGCGCGTGCGGGCCGACGACCCGGCGCTGGTCCCCGCCCAGCGCGTCGCCGCCGTCCTGCGCGCCGGCCGCCGCGCCGCCCTCGCCCCCGACGCCTCGGCCGAGACGGTGCTCTGGGCGGTCTGGGACGCCACCGGCCTCGCGACGCGCTGGCAGCGCTCGGCGCTCGCGGGCAGCACGCTCGAGGGGGCGGACGCCGGACGGGCCGACCGCGACCTCGACGCCGTCCTGGCCCTGTTCGAGGCCGCCGGTCGCTTCGTCGACCGCTTCCCGGGCGCGGGCAGTGCGGCCCGGTTCCTGGAGCAGCTGCAGAACGCCGAGGTCCCCTCGGACACGCTGGCCGACCGCGCCCCGGACGCCGGGGCCGTGACGCTGACGACCCCGCAGGGCGCGGTGGGGCGGGAGTGGGACCTGGTCGTCGTCGCGGGGGTCCAGGAGGGGGTCTGGCCGGACCTGCGGCTGCGCGGGTCCGTCCTGGGCGCCCAGGCGCTCGTCGACGTGCTGGAAGGGCGCGACAGTGAGGGTCCCGGCGCCCGCCGGGCCGTCTTCGAGGACGAGCTGCGGTTGTTCCACGTCGCCGTCTCCCGGGCCCGTGAGGAGCTCGTCGTCACCGCGGTCCGCACCGAGGACGAGCGCCCCTCGGCCCTGGTCGACCTCGTGGCAGACCTCGCGACCGTCCCGGCCGCGGACGGGGCGGACGGTGACGACGAGCGCCCGCTGTCGACGGTGCCGCGGGCGGTGTCGCTGCCGGCGCTCGTGGCCCGTCTGCGGCAGGTCGTCTGCGCACCCGACGCCGTCGAGACCCCGCCGCGGCGCGCGGCCGCGGCCCGGCAGCTCGCCGAGCTCGCCCGCGCCGGGGTGCCGGGCGCCGACCCGGCCGACTGGTACGGCCTGGAGGCGCTGACCGACGACGGTCCGCTGCGCGCCCCGGACGACCCGGTCGCCGTCTCGCCCTCGCGCGTCGAGAGCTTCGAGCGGTGCGGGCTGCGCTGGCTGCTGGAGAGCTCCGGCGCCCGGCCCGGCGACTCCACGGGGCAGTCGATCGGCAACCTCGTCCACCGCATCGCCGCCGAGGCGCCCGACGCCGACGCCTTCGAGCTGCGGCGTCGACTCGACGTGCTCTGGCCCACCCTGGGGTTGGCCGACGGCTGGGTCGCCGACACCGCCCGGGCCCGCGCCGAGCGCATGGTGGACAAGCTGGCGGAGTACTACCGAGAGGCCCGCCGCGAGGGGCGCACGCTCGTGGGGGTCGAGCTCGACGTCGACGTCACCGTCGGACGGGCCCGCATCCGCGGCCGGGTGGACCGCCTCGAACGCGACGCCGCCGGTCGCCCCGTCGTGGTGGACCTCAAGACGGGCAAGACGCAGCCGTCCAAGGCCGACGTGGCCCGGCTGCCGCAGCTCGGCGTCTACCAGCTCGCTGCGCAGGAGGGGGCGTTCCACACGATGCCCGCCGGCGCGCCCACGTCCGGCGGGGCGGCCCTCGTCCAGCTCGGCGGGACGCAGAAGAAGGCGCCCCAGCAGCACCAGGTCGCGCTCGACGACGACGAGGACCCGGCGTGGGCCCGCGAGCTCGTGGAGCACGCGGCCCAGGGCATGGCGGCCGGCACCTTCGAGGCCGTCGTCGGCCCGCACTGCGGGTACTGCCCCGTGGCCAGCTCCTGCCCGGCGCAGGACGCCGGCCGCAGCGTCGTCGAGGAGGGGGGCCGCTGATGCTCACCGCCCTGGAGATCGCGCAGCGGCTCGGCCGCCCCGCGCCCACCCCCGAGCAGGTCGCCGTCATCGAGGCGCCCGTCGAACCGCTGCTGGTCGTCGCGGGCGCCGGCTCGGGCAAGACGGAGACGATGTCGTCCCGGGTCGTCTGGCTCGTGGCCAACGGCCTCGTCGCCCCCGAGGACGTCCTCGGCCTGACCTTCACGCGCAAGGCCGCGGGGGAGCTCGCCGAGCGCGTCCGTCGACGGCTTCGGGCCCTGCGGGCGCACGGGCTGGCGCCCGGGGCCGAAGGGGCCGCCGACGACGCCCTGGGGGAGGGCGAGCCGGTCGTCTCGACCTACCACGCGTACGCCGCCTCCCTCGTGAGCGACCACGGCCTGCGGCTCGGGATCGAGCCGCAGTCGACGGTGCTGTCCGACGCCGGGGCGTGGCAGCTCGCCTCGGAGGTGGTCGAGACGTGGCGGGGGGACCTGCCCGCGGTCGACGCCGCCCCGACCACGCTGGCCGCCGCGCTCCTGCAGCTCGCGGGCGAGTGCGCCGAGCACCTCGTCGACGCCGAGGACGTCATCGGCTTCGTCGACGAGGTGGAGGCGTTCGTGCGGACACTGCCCAAGGACGACAAGGCCGTGGCGAAGTTCGGCGCCGGCGTGCCCGGTGAGCCGTACGCCAAGGTCTCGGCCCTGCTCGCGGTGCAGCAGGCCCGCAAGCAGGTCGTCCCGCTGCTGCGGGAGTACCAGCGCCGCAAGCGCGAGGCCGACCAGCTCGACTTCGGCGACCAGGTGCTCGTCGCGGCGCGGCTGGCGCGCGAGGTGCCGGCCGTGGCCGCCACCGAACGCGCACGGCACCGCGTCGTGCTGCTCGACGAGTACCAGGACACGAGCTACGCCCAGCTCGCGCTGCTGCGCTCGCTGTTCGGCGACGGCCACCCCGTGACCGCGGTGGGCGACCCCCACCAGTCGATCTACGGCTGGCGCGGCGCCAGCGCGGGGAACCTCGTGAGCTTCCCCGCGCACTTCCGCCGCGCCGACGACACGCCCGCCGCCCGGCTGCCGCTGGCCACGAGCTGGCGCAACGACGTGGGCGTCCTGGCGGCCGCGAACGTCGTCGCCGGGCCGCTGAACGACGCCCTCGACGCGGGCAGCGTCGCGGTCCTGCGCCCGCGCCCGGGCGCAGGTACCGGCCGCGTCCGCACCGCGTTCGCCTCGACCGTGGAGGAGGAGGCGGCCGAGGTCGCCGCCCGGCTCTCGGAAGTCTGGCGCGCCGACTCCGAGCGGCTCGCCGCCGCCCGCCGGGTGCCCGGGGCCGAGGTCCGTCCCCGCCGGACCGCGGCCGTGCTGTGCCGCAAGCGGTCGCAGTTCGTCGTGCTGCAGCGCGCGCTGCGCGAGGCCGGCCTCCCCGTCGAGGTCGTCGGTCTCGGCGGTCTGCTCTCGACGCCGGAGGTCGCCGACGTCGTCGCGACGCTGCACGTCCTGCACGACCCCGGCCGCGGTGACCACCTGGCCCGGCTGCTGACGGGGGCGCGCTGGCGACTCGGCCCGCGCGACGTGGCCGCGCTCGGCGCCTGGGCACGGCAGCTCCAGCGCCGCCGGAACCACGGCGGCGACGGAGGTGGCGCGGACGGCGCGGACGTGGACCCGGTCGACGTCGTCGTCCTGCCCGACGAGGTCGAGGCGGTGAGCCTCGTCGAGGCGCTCGACGAGCTGCCGACCGCGGGGTGGACGGGCCCGGACGGCCGCGGGCTGTCGCCGCGCGCGCTGCGCCGGCTGGCCCGGCTCGCGAGGACGTTGCGGCGTCTGCGCACCCGCACGCACCTGCCGGTGGCCGACCTGGTGGGGGAGGTGGAGCGCTCCCTGCTGCTCGACGTCGAAGTGGCCGCCCGGCCGGGCAGTTCGCCGTCCTTCGAACGCAGCAACCTCGACGCCCTCGCCGATGCGGCCGCCTCCTTCTCGGCCGGGTCGCAGCGGCCGGGCCTGGGCGGGTTCCTCTCGTGGCTCGACGCCGCGGAGGTCCGCGAGCGCGGCCTGGAACCGGGCGCCTCCGACGTCGCGACGGACGCGGTGCAGCTGCTGACGGTCCACGCGAGCAAGGGCCTGGAGTGGGACGTCGTCGCCGTGCCCGGGCTGGTGGAGAAGAGCTTCCCCGCCACGGGGGACACCGCTCCGGGGTGGCTGGGGGGCAGCAGCTCCCTCGGCGTGCTGCCGTACCCGCTGCGCGGGGACCGCACGAGCCTGCCGGAGTTCGCCATCACGTCGGCCTCGACGCAGCAGGAGCTGAACGCGGCGCGGGAGGAGTTCCTGGCGGCCTGCGGGGACCACCAGCTCGCGGAGGAGCGGCGGCTGGCGTACGTCGCCTTCACCCGGGCCAAGGAGGAACTGCTGCTGTCGGGCGCCTTCTGGGACGAGGCGACCAGGCCCCGGGAGCCGTCGCGGTTCCTCCTGGAGGTGCTGGAGGCGCCACCGGGCAGCGTGCCCGGGCTGGTCTCGCTCCCGCTAACCCCGCGGCCCGAGCCGGACGCCGTGAACCCGCGCACGGCGAACCCGCAGCGCGTCGTCTGGCCCGTGGACCCGTTGGCCTCGCGCCGCGTCGACGTCGACGCGGGGGCCGCCCTCGTCCGGGCCGTCCTGGCGGGCGAGGGCCCGGAGGTCGACGACGGGCACGTGGTGGACGTGGTGGTGGACGAGGAGGTCCGGTCCTGGCGGGAGCAGACCGCGCTGCTGCTGGCCGAGCGCGCCGCGGCCCACCAGGCCCCGAGCGTCCTGCTGCCGGCGCACCTGTCGGCCTCCCGCCTCGTCGCCCTCGCGCAGGACCCCGACGCGCTCGCGCTGCAGCTGCGCCGGCCGGTGCCGCTGGAGCCGCGACCGGCCACCCGGCGCGGGACCGCGTTCCACGCCTGGCTCGAGCAACGGTTCACGGCCAGCTCGCTGCTGGACCTCGTCGACCTGCCCGGATCGGCTGACGAGGACGCGGCACCCGACCGCGAACTGGCTGCGCTGCAACGCACCTACCTGGCCTCGGAGTGGGCCTCGCGGGACCCGGTCGCCGTCGAGGTGTCGGTCGAGACGCCCGTGGCGGACCTCGTGGTGCGCGGGCGCATCGACGCCGTCTTCGCCACGACGGGCGGAGACGGCCGGACGCGCTGGGACGTCGTGGACTGGAAGACCGGACGCCCGCCGGACGGGGAGGGCGCCCGGGCCCGCGACGTCCAGCTCGCCGTCTACCGGCTGGCGTGGTCGCGCTGGCACGGCGTCCCGCTCGAGGACGTCAGCGCTGCGTTCTTCTACGCCTCCACCGGGGACACCGTGCGACCGGTCGACCTGCTGGACGCCGACGACCTCGAGCGGCTGGTCCGGTCGGTGCCGGCCGCGCCCGTGGCGTGAGCGGGACGCGGCCGGGTCAGCGCGACGGTCAGCGCGAGGGGGTGAGGGCCGCGCGGTGGTCCCGGGCGAAGTCGGCGACCGTCCGAGCGGGCCGGCCCAGCAGGTCGGGCACGTCGGTGGTGCACCGTCGGCCGTCGTCCGCGCCGCGGCGCACCACGTCCACGAACTGGTGGACGAGCCCGCGCGCCTGCCAGGCGGGCACGCCCGTGGCGCGCAGGACCGCGTGGAACGCCGGTGCCGGCACGTGCACGTAGCGGACGCGGTGACCGAGTGCCGCGCTGAGACCGGCCGCGACCTCGGGGTAGGACAGCGGGACCTCGCCCGTCAGCCGGTAGGCGCGGCCGTCCTCGCCGGCGCCACCGCGGGTCGTGGGGTCGGTGAGGACGCGCGCGGCGACGGCGGCGATGTCGGGGACGTCGGTCCAGGCCGTCGCGCCGTGCCCGCTGGTCTGCGGCAGCCAGCCCCGGCGGATCGCCGCGGCCTCGACGAGGAGGTTCTTGAAGAACGCCCCCGGTTCCAGACGCGTCCACGACAGGCCGCTGCGCGCCAGGTGGGCGTCCGCGAGGGCGTGGTCGCGCGCCCAGGGGATGGCCGAGCGCGGGTTCGCGTCGGACGCCGAGACCTTGACGACGTGCTCGACCCCGGCGGCCACGGCGGCGTCGACCGCGTCCCGGTTCTGCCGGAACTGGTGCGGCCCGGGCGGGGTGTTGAGGAAGAGCACGTCGCAGTCGGCCACCGCCGCCCGCAGGCTCGCGGGGTCGTCGAGGTCGCCGTGGACCGCTTCGACGCCGCGGTCGGCGAAGGCACGCAGCTGCTCGGGCCGGCGCCCCGTGACCCGCAGGGGGGTCCCCATGGCGGTCAGCTCGTCGAGCAGGCAGCGGCCGATGTCGCCGGTGGCCCCGGTGACCAGGACCCGGTGCGGGCGGCCGGTGCGGGCCGGGTCGGGCGCCGGACTGGTGAGGGCGCCGGCACGGGTGTCAGTGCGGGTGTCCACGTCCACCTCCAGGAGAGAATCAGGAACCTGTTGGTGCAACGACGGCCCGGAGACGGGAGGAGGGCAACTCGACGTGGACCTGACGACGGACGACCTGGACAGGCTCGTCACTTGGACGCTCATCCGCGCCGCCCACCGGGCGCAGCGCGAGCTGACGCAGCTGTTCGCCGACCATGGGCTGTCGCCCGTCCAGTTCGGCGTGCTGTCGCACCTGGCGACGGGGGAGAGGTTCACGCAGGCCCGGCTCGCCCGGGAGGTGCTCGTCCGCCCCCAGTCGCTCAGCGGCGTGCTCGACGGCCTCGTCGCGCGGGGGCTCGTGGCGCGCGAGGAGGACCGGGGCAAGGGCCGCCGCAACCCCCTGGTGCTGACGGCCGCCGGTCAGGACCTCCTGGCGGCGGTCTGGCCTCGGCTCCAGGACGCCAACCGACCCGACCAGCTGGGCCTGGCACCGCAGGAGGCGGCCGCCCTCAACGACGTCCTGCTGCGGCTGGTGCGCGAGCCGGGCGTCGACGGGTGACGGCCCCCGCTGTTCACCCCACCGGGTCCGGCGGCGGGCACGTCGCCACGTCCGTCCCGTCGTCCTCGACGGCGGCGGCGTGGTCCCTGGAGTCCAGGCGCGGGACGTAGCCGAGGTCGTCGGCGGCGAGCCGCAGGTCCCAGTGCGGGTGCTCCGCGCCGGAGACCGCGGGGTAGACGCCCGCGACGACCGGGGTCTGCAGCGCCCTCGTCACGAGGTCGCGCAGGTCCTCCGGGCCCAACCAGCCGCGCAGCTGGCTGCGGACGGTGGGGGCGGGGACGGTGGCCCCCAGGCGCAGGCCGATCGTGCTCAGCCCCCACCGGTGCGAGAACACGCCGGCGACGGCCTCGTCGAACGCCTTCGTCGCGCCGTAGGGGCAGCAGGGGGCCGGTGCCCACGTCGGGTCGACGGGAACGCGACCGCTCGCCTCGTACCGGCCCATCGCGTGGACGGAGCTGGCGTGGACCACGCGGCGCACGCCGTGCTCGGACGCGGCGCCGAGCAGGGCGGCGAACCCGTCGACGTTGGGGCCGCGCAGGTCGTCCCACGTCGCGGTGGGGCTCGGGTCGCCCGCGAGGTGCACCACCGCGTCCACCCCGTCCACGGCCCGGGCCAGCAGGGCGCGGTCGGTCAGCTCGCCCGTGAGCACCTCGGCGCCCGCGGGGACCTCCGACGGGTCCGCCGGCGCGGTCCGGTCCAGCAGCCGCAGCGGCCGGTCGCTCAGCGCCGGCAGCAGCAGACGGGCCACGCGCCCGGAGGCGCCGGTGAGGAGCAGCGGAGCGGCCACGGTCCGACCCTGGCACGGGCCTGCGGTCGCAGCGACCGGGTCCCGGAAGGGCTCAGAAGTGCAGGTCGACGACGACGGCCCGGTGGTCGCTGCCCCCGACCTGCTCGATGCGGGACTCGACCCGGACCTGCTCGTCGAGTCCGTCGGCGAGGGCGTGGTCGAGCTGCACCTTGGGCGAGGGGGCCGGGAACGTCGGCCCGGTCACGAGCGGTCGCCACGGCAGCACGCGCCGGACGATCCCCGGGGGCAGGTTCAGGTCGCCCAGCAGGACGAGCGGGCGGGGCAGGGTGCGGGCGAACTCCCGCACCGAGCGCAGCTGGCGGCCGGCCTGCCAGGGGGTGAACGACAGGTGGGTGCCCAGGACGCTCAGCGGACCGGCCGGTGTCTGGACGACGGCGGCCACGACGACGCGCTGCTCGTCCGGCACCAGCCGTGGTCCGGACGCCGGGTCCAGGACGGGCAGCCGGCCGCGGCCGGCGGGCATGCGCAGCTCCCGGAAGCCCAGCGCGGTGTCGAACGCCCCGCGCACGAGGAGAGCGATGCCGTAGGACGGCTCGTCCGGCACGGTCCGGTGGGCGTCCCGGATCCCCTGCGGCGCACCGGGTGTGCCGTGGACGGTGGCCGCGAACCAGCCGTGCGCGCGCAGTCCGGCCGCGAGCAGCGCGGTCTGGTCGACACCGCCACTGCGCGGCAGCAGGTGGTCGACCTCCTGGACCGCGACGACGTCGGCGTCCAGGCGCGCCACCGCGTGGACGAGGGCGGGCGTGTCGACCCGGCCGCTGCGCAGGTCCCGGCCCGAGGCCGCGTTGACCGAGGCCAGGCGCACGCGCACGCCGCTCAGCCCAGGGGGGTCGCGTCGGCGTGGGCGGCGAGCTCGTCGAGCATCCGCCGTGCGTCCTCGACGATCTCCGGGTCCTCGATGCGCAGCCCGAGCAGCAGCCAGCGCGCGAGCGCGAGCTCGCCGGCCAGCCGGGCCCGCAGCAGCAGGTCGGGGTCGGGCGGTTCGGGCAGCGCGTGGGCGTAGGCCTCCAGCACGGACTCCAGGGCGTCCGGGTCCGCACCCACCGCGAGCCACGCGAAGTCGTCCGCGGGGTCGGCGATCTTGGCGTCCACCCAGCCCGTGACGCCCGTGACGCTCGCGCCGTCGGTGCGCACGTGCTCGCCCACGAGGTCGCCGTGGACGGGGGTCGCCGCGAAGCGCCAGTGGGTGACGTCCTCCATGAGCGCCTCCCACCGGGTCAGCAGGCGCGGGGGGACGTGACCGGTCCCGGCGGCGCGGTCCAGCTCGGACAGCCGCCGGCGCCGGTACTCCTCGGCGTCGTAGACCGGGACGCCGGCCTCGCTGAACACCGAGCCGTCGATCTGGTGCAGGGCGGCCAGGCCTGTGCCGAGGGAGGCGGCCAGCCCCGGACCGGGACGCAGCGTGCCCGGGTCCAGCGGGTGGCCGGGCAGCTCGGGGTGCACGACGCAGCGGCCGCCGTCGGGCAGCGCCAGCGTCCCGGCGACCTCGGGCACGGCGAAGGGCAGCGGGTCGTGCAGCCGGTGGAGCCCCGTCAGCAGGTCGACCTCGGCGTCGAGGGCGGCGGCCGCCGCGGCCCGTCGGGGGGCGCGGACGACGTACCGCGTGCCGTCGGCGCCGACCGCGAGCGCGACGTCGAAGTCGGCTCCGTCGTCCTCGGCCGGACCGGCCGCGACCACGTCCAGGTTCCGCACGGCGGCGGTGGCGAGGGCGGCGAGGACACGGGGCGAGCGGGCTGGCACGCCCCCACGGTATTGCGCGGGGGGCTGCTTAGGGTGCAGGTGTGACCCCCGTGCCGCTCCCGAGCCCTCCGCTGCGCAACCTCGCCCTGTCCCGCCAGCACGTCGACCGCAACGGGGTGGACCGCACGCCGGCCTCGCGCCTGGCCGAGCTGTGGGCCTCGCCGGACACCCTCGTCCTGCAGGTCCACGCGGGTCGGGCGCCCGTGGTGGACACGCCGGAGGGGCCGCGCCTGGTGCTGCGCGCGCCGGGCGAGGTCGCCGCGCCCGGCCCGGAGGACCTGCAGCTGTACCTGGGCGTGGAGGACGGCGTCCACCACGTGGCCCTCGTCTCGGCCGAGGCCGAACCCGAGAGCACCGACGGCGCCGCCGGCGGGGAGGAGTGGCGCGGTCTGCGCGAGGTGGGGGAGCAGCTGCCGGCGCGCGACGCGGGCCTGTTCACCGAGGCGCTGGCCATGGGCAACTGGCACGCCGTCACCCGGTTCTCCCCGCGCACGGGCCAGCCGCTGGCGGCGACGACGTCGGGCTGGGTCAAGGCCGAGCCGGACGGCAAGGAGCACTTCCCGCGCACGGACGCCGCCGTGATCATGGCGATCATCTCGCCGGACGACCGGCTCCTGCTGGGGCACCAGCCGATCTGGCCGGCCAACCGCTACTCCGTGCTCGCGGGTTTCGTCGAACCCGGGGAGTGCTTCGAGGACACCGTGCGGCGCGAGGCGTTCGAGGAGGCCGGCATCGTCATCGGCACCGAACCCGACGACGTCCGGTACCTCGGCAGCCAGCCGTGGCCGTTCCCGGCCAGCCTCATGGTGGGTTTCGCGGCGCGCGCCACGACGACGGACATCAAGGTCGACGGCGACGAGATCGCCCTGGCCCGCTGGTTCTCCCGCGAGGAGCTGGCCGAGGAGCTGCGGACCGGCGGCGTGCTGCCGCCCCCGGGCGTCTCGATCGCCCGCCGGCTCATCGAGGCCTGGTACGGCGGGCCGCTGCCCGTCGAGGACCGGCCCTGGGTCTGAGCGTCCCGCTCAGTCCCGCAGGAGCTCGGCCGGGTGACGGGGGTCCTCGCACCGCAGGACCGCCGTCGCCGCGTCGACCGGGCCCTCGGTGGCGAGGTAGCGCTGCCACCCGCCCACGACCCGGTCGGCGTCCTGCTCGGGGACGCGCCGGCGGATGGCCGCCTCCGACGTCGTGAGGTGCACGACGGCGTCGAACCCCCAGCGCAGCGTGTTGGTCAGCAGGAACGACCCGGCGAGCACCAGCACCGCGTCGTCGGCCACGTCCTCACGACGCGCGCGGGAGGCGCGGTCGGTCTCGGGGTCGTACAGCGAGGGCACCCACCGGCGTCCGGTCGGCGCGTCGAGCGGTTCCAGCACCTCCCGGTAGAGGCCGGGGACGTCGAGCCAGCCGTCGAGGTAGGCGTCCGGGTCGTCGCGGCCGAACTCGTACCGCAGCGAGCGCGGCCGCCAGAACCCCTGCCACGTGGTCAGCAGGACGGGCCGGGCGGCGTCGCGCAGCGCCTGCGCCAGGTGCTCGGCGTACCAGAGGGTGTCCGCGTCGACGGCGCCGTCCACGCCGACGCGCGCCCCCGCCGGCAACGACGCGGCCCACCGGTCCGCGAACTCGCGGGGACCGGTGGGCCGGAAGGTGCTCGTCGTGGATCCCGTCAGGAGAGCTTGGCCTTGACCTCGGCGAGCGAGGGGTTGGTGGCCGCGGAGCCGTCGGGGAACAGCAGGGTCGGGACGGTCTGGTTGCCGCCGTTGACCTGCATGACGTACTCGGCCGCGTCCGGGACCTCCTCGATGTTGACCTCGGAGTAGCTGATGCCCTCGCGGTCCATCTGCGACTTCAGACGGCGGCAGTAGCCGCACCACGTCGTCGTGAACATGGTGACGCTGCCGGCCGCCGGGGCCTCGATCGTGGACACGTCGTCCCGCTCCTTCGTTCGTCCTCACCACGGACTGTGGATCCCTGACGCCCGCTGCAACCTTGGCGCCCGTCCCGATCTTCCCCGACGGCGCGGCGCCCGGCTCGCCCGACCTGGTCCGCCCGGGGGCGATGGGCCCGCGGGCACGGGGCCACCCCGTGCGCAGTGATCGGGCACGGGGCCACCCCGTGCACGACGACCCACCCCGCCGGCCACCCGACCACCCACCCCGCGGTGACCCCGTCGTCCACAACGCGCCGCCCCGGGTGCGGCGGAGCACCGCCGGTGTGGGGGAAGATGCCCGGGCGATGACGGACCTCATGACGACCCCGACGACCCGGCAGGACGCCGACGGCGTGCTCGACGGACTGGACCCCGAGCAGCGCCAGGTGGCCACGACGCTCGACGGGCCGGTGTGCGTGCTGGCCGGGGCGGGCACGGGCAAGACGCGCGCCATCACCCACCGCATCGCCTACGGCGTGCACTCCGGCGCCTACGTCCCCAACCGCGTGCTGGCGGTGACCTTCACCGCGCGCGCGGCGGGGGAGATGCGCACGCGCCTGCGCGACCTCGGGGTCGGCGGCGTCCAGGCCCGCACGTTCCACGCCGCCGCGCTGCGGCAGCTGCAGTTCTTCTGGCCGCAGTCCATCGGCGGCACGCTGCCGAACCTCGTGGAGCACAAGGCCTCGCTCATCGCCGACGCGTGCCACCGCCTGCGGATCCAGGCCGACCGGACGCGGGTGCGCGACCTGTCGGCGGAGGTCGAGTGGACCAAGGTCATGCTCGTCGACCCCGACGACTACGTCCGCGTCGCCACTGCGGCCGGGCGGGGCGAGCCCGGCGGCCTCGACCTGGCGACGGTCGCCCGGCTCGTGCGGACGTACGAGGACGTCAAGACCGACCGCGCCGTCATCGACTTCGAGGACGTCCTGCTGCTGACCGCGGGCATCCTCGACGAGCGGCCCGACGTCGCGGCGACGGTCCGTGAGCAGTACCGGCACTTCGTCGTCGACGAGTACCAGGACGTCTCCCCGCTGCAGCAGCGCCTGCTCGACCTGTGGCTCGGTGGCCGGCAGGACCTGTGCGTCGTCGGCGACGCCAGCCAGACCATCTACTCCTTCGCGGGCGCGACGCCCGAGCACCTGCTCGACTTCCCCCGCCGCCACCCGGGCGCGACGGTCGTCCGCCTCGTGCGCGACTACCGCTCGACGCCGGAGGTCGTGCAGCTGGCGAACTCCGTCCTCTCGCAGGCGACGGGCCTGCACGCCCGCGCCCGCCTCGAGCTCATCGCCCAGCGGCCCTCGGGCCCGCCGCCGTCGTTCACGGCCTACGACGACGACGTGGCCGAGGCGTCCGGGGTCGCCGCGCGCATCGCGGCGGAGATCCGCGCCGGTCGCTCGGCCAAGGACATCGCCGTGCTGTTCCGCACCAACGGGCAGTCGCAGGCGCTGGAGTCGGCGCTCGCGGACGCGGGGGTCGGCTACGTCGTCCGCGGCGGGGAGCGGTTCTTCTCCCGCAAGGAGGTGCGCGACGCCGTCGTGCTCCTGCGCGGCGCCGCGCGCTCGGCCCTGCCCGGGCACGACCTCGGTGAGGAGACCCGCGCCGTCCTGGGCTCCGTGGGCTGGGCGCCCACCGCCCCCACGGCCGCCGGCGCCACCCGCGAGAAGTGGGAGTCGCTGCAGGCCCTCGTCGTCCTCTCCGACGAGCTGGCGCAGAAGCGGCCCGGCTCGACCGTGGCCGACCTCGTCGACGAGCTCGTCGAGCGCAGCCAGGCCCAGCACGCGCCCACCGTCGACGGCGTGACGCTCGCCTCCTTCCACGCCGCCAAGGGCCTGGAGTGGGACGTGGTGTTCCTCGTGGGGGTGAGCGAGGGGCTGCTGCCGATCTCGTTCGCCGAGACCCCGGAGGACGTGGAGGAGGAGCGACGGCTCCTGTACGTCGGCGTCACCCGCGCGCGGGAGGGGATCCACCTGTCCTGGGCGAACTCCCGGACCCCCGGCGGCCGGGCCACCCGCAAACCCTCCCGGTTCCTCGACGCCGTCCGTCCGCAGGCCACCCCGGCCGGTCGCCGGCCGGCGGGCGGTGGGTCGGCCGCCAAGCAGCGCAGCTCCGGTCCCATGACGTGCCGCGTCTGCGGCGGCGCGCTGAGCGTCGCGGTGGACCGCAAGCTGCGCCGGCACGCCGACTGCCCCGCCAGCTACGACGAGGCGGTCTTCGAGAAGCTGCGCGAGTGGCGCAGCGCCACGGCCAAGGCCGCCGAGGTCCCGGCCTACGTCGTCTTCACCGACGCCACGCTCATGGCCATCGCCGAAGCCGTGCCCACCAACACGACCGACCTGTCCCGCATCGGGGGCGTCGGTCCGGCCAAGCTGGAGAAGTACGGCGACGAGGTCCTCGAGGTCCTCGCCGGCTGATGCTCGACCCGTTGCGCGACAACGGGTCACGAGGTGGTTGAAACCGGCCGGGAAACTCGTCCGGACGACGCGCGGAAAAAGACGTTGTCGTCCTCGCGCGGGTGCCCCTAGAGTCAGGAACACCACAGCGCGGCCACCGGGCCTGCGCGGACGTGCACGAGAGGGGGGCGGACCGATGGACAGCAACACCACGATGCAGATCGCGACGACGCAGATCTCGCCGATCGCCGCTCCCGTCGCCCTGCCCGTCCGCACCGCCGTCCCGGCGTCCGCGTGCGCTCCGTGGGAGCGCAGCCACGCCTCCACCCGGGTCGTCTCCACGGGTGGAGTGCGCCTGCTGCCGGCCATCGACGGGCGGCTGCGCAAGGACGTCATGGACGTCACGGGTGCCTACGGCGCCTCCCTCTTCCCGTCTGCGGGACCCTCGACCTCGAGTCCACCGGTCTAGACCTCTCGACCGGCAGCCTCCAGGCCGCGGATCCCGACACCTCGGGTCCGCGGCCATTTTGCGTTCGTGGGCTCTTCGACGCCGAACCACCACCGCCGGAGAAACAGTTGAACACCCAGCCCACGATCCGCCGGACCCGACCGATCACCCGCACCGACCGCACCACCGGAACCACCGGACGAGAGAGGGAGGTGAGCGGCGTGAGCCGCCGCCACACGCCGGACCCGCTGCCCTGCCGCCGCTTCGACTCCGAACTCTGGTTCGCCGAGAAGCCGGAGGACGTCGAACTCGCCAAGTCGCTGTGCCAGGAGTGCCCGCTCGCGAACGCCTGTCTCGCAGGCGCTCTCGAGCGCGCCGAACCCTGGGGCGTCTGGGGCGGGCAGCTCGTGCTCGCCGGGGTCGTCGTACCCCGCAAGCGCCCCCGCGGCCGTCCCCGCAAGCACCCCGTCGCCGCCTGAGCGGACGGGGACCCCACGTGAGAACCCCAGGAGTCGCCATGTCGTACGTCGAGGAACAACTGCTCCGAGAACGGGTGGCCGCCGCGCACCGCGACGCCGCCCGCATCCGGACCGCCCGCGCTCTGCGGGCCCGTCGGCGGGCCGAGGTCGCCGCCCGCCGGGCGCTCGTCCTCGCGGTCCGCGCCGACCGCGCCGCCGAACTGGCGGAGAGCACCACCGGCGAGGACCGCGAACTGCTCGCGGTCTGACCCGTCCGCGACCTGCCCGCCCCCGTCAGGGGACGGGCAGGTCCGTGCACCCGCACGCCGGGTGCGGCCGCCACCAGCGGTACCGCACCCGGCCCTCGGGCAGCAGCACTTCGAGCATCGCCCCGACCGTCGCGGCCCGGCCGCCGTCGAGGTGCGTCAGGACCTGCAACCCGGCCAGGCCGGCGAGCACCTGGGCGGCGGCCGTGTCGGCCGGACGTGCGGCCGCTGCCAGGAGCCCGGTCCGCACGGCCGGCCACAGCGGGTCGTCGTCACTGCGCCACCGGTCCAGGCAGCGCAGGCACGCCGACCGCCCGGGCAGCACGAGCGGCCCGACGAGCGCGTCGGTGTCGCGCAGCACCACCGACAGGTGCGGCACCCCGTCGGCCTGCACCCCGTCGCAGGCCACCGGGTCGGCGGCGTGGTCGTCGACGAGGACGAGGAGGTCGGCCGGGCCCTGCGAGGGCGTCGTGCCGGCCAGCGGCCGGTCGCACACGAGCCGGCCCACCCCCGAGGCCGCCAGCAACGGCACGAGGGCGTCCACGACGGCGGGGGAGCCGGCCACCGCCACGGTCGCACGCTCGCGGACCCGCGCTCGCTGCGCGGGCGTCGGGCCGGCCGGGTCGTAGGCGGCCCACGCCAGCAGCTCGTCCGGGGTCCCCGCGCGACGCCCGGCACCCGGGGTCGTCGGGACGTCGGTGCGCAGCACCGCGGTCCGCGGGGAGGAGCCGACCTGCAGGAGGCCGTCGGGCCGCCGCACGACGGGCACCCCCGCGGGGACGGGCGACGCCGGTGGTGCGGGAGCCGTCAGCGGGGGACCGAGCGGGGGACCGGGCACGCGGCCACTGTGCCGCAGCCGGTCCGCCGCACCCGTGCGTCGTCCACAGGCCCGGCCGCGGGGGCGGGTCAGCTCGCCTTGCCGAGGATGCGGTTGAGGTTGGTGCCGCAGACAGGGCACTTCCCCTTGGCCATGCGGCGGCCGTTGGTCTCGACGACCTGCCCCTCGGCCTCCCGCTTCTCCTTGCACTTGACGCAGTAGAACTCGCCGCTCCAGGTGTCGGCCATGTGCACTCCTCTGTGTCGGCCCGGACCGGTGCGGTCCGGGGACGGCCGGTCCACGGTGGTGGGCCGTTCTGCTGTCGGCATGGTGCCGCGTGCGGGCCCGCGGGGCGCGTCGGCGCGCCCGAGCGGCGTGCGGGCACCGGGGACGCAGGGCGGACACGTGGCGGACCGTGCTGGACCGGACACGACGCGTCCCGATGATCACTCCAGGCCCGTCGCGCGGGGGCGCAGGGTAACCTGCCGGAGGTGAGGGCTCACCAAGAGGGTGCTGCGGTCCTCGGCACGGCGTCCCCGCACGTGGACGGTTCCGTCGTCGAGCGCCCCGCCGAGCCCGCTCGCGAGTCGGACGAACAGCCTCCCGTTCACCCCGTCCTGGACCTGCGCGACGTCGACGTGCGTCGCAGCCGGCGCCGCACCCGCACCGTCTCGGCCTACCGGGACGGGGACCGCACGGTCGTCCTCATCCCCGCCCGGTTCAGCTCCGTCGAGGAGCGCGAGTGGGTTGAGCGCATGGTCACGCGGCTCGAGGCCGCGGACCGCCGCCGCAACCCCCTCGACGGCGACCTCCTCGACCGGGCACGGGAGCTGTCCCGCCGCCACCTCGACGGCCTGGCCCGTCCGCAGTCGGTGACGTGGGTCGACAACCAGCACCACCGCTGGGGCTCGTGCACCCCCGCCGACGCGAGCATCCGGCTCTCCAGCCGGCTGCAGGGGATGCCGAGCTGGGTGCTCGACTACGTCCTGCTGCACGAGCTGGCGCACCTGCTCGTGCCCACCCACTCGCGGCAGTTCTGGGGGCTGCTGGAGTCCTACCCGCGCACCGAACGGGCCCGCGGTTTCCTCGCCGGCATCGACCACGCGACGGGCCACGAGGGTCCGGGGCACCACGACCAGGACGACGAGGTCGACGACGAGCTCGGCGATGCCGGAACGGGCCCCGCGCCCGACGTCCTGCCGACCACCGGCTGAGTCCCCTCCCCACGCCCACCTGCTCCTCCCCACCGGACCGGCACGACGCGGGTCCGGCCCCTGCGTGCGCCCTCGGTCGACCAGCGGGCGCGTGCAGGTCACAACACGGTCACGGATCTGGTCAGCGCGGACGCGCGAGCGTATGTTGCGGCGCACAACTTACTTCCGGCGACGACCGCCGGGAGAGGAAGATGCGAAGGGGCATCCATGCGCACTCGATCCTCCGTCCTGCTCGCGACCGCGGTCGCCGGCGTCCTCCTCGTGTCGGCCTGCGGCGGCAGCGACGCGGGGTCCACGGGTTCGGCCTCGGGGGGCGGCGGGGGTTCCTCCGCCGCCGAGGTCGGCGTGATCCTGCCCGACACGAAGTCGTCGGCCCGCTGGGAGTCCTTCGACCGCCCGCTCCTGCAGAAGGCGTTCGAGGCGGCCGGGGTGAAGGCCGACATCCAGAACGCCCAGGGCGACGCGTCGAACATGCAGACCATCGCCGACCAGATGCTCACCGAGGGCGTGAAGGTCCTCGCCATCGTCAACCTCGACTCCGACTCCGGCGCCGCCATCGAGGCCAAGGCCAAGAAGCAGGGCGTCCAGACGATCGACTACGACCGCCTCACGCTGGGCGGTTCCGCCGACTACTACGTCTCCTTCGACAACACCAAGGTCGGCGAGGAGCAGGGCCAGGGGCTGGCCCAGTGCCTCGGCAGCGGGGACAAGAACATCGTCTACCTCAACGGTTCCCCGACCGACAACAACGCCACCCAGTTCTCCAAGGGCGCGCACAGCGTCCTGGACCCGATGACGAACTACAAGGTCGTCGCGGAGCAGGCCGTGCCGGACTGGGACAACCAGCAGGCGGCCACGATCTTCGAGCAGATGTTCACCCAGCAGGGCGGCAAGATCGACGGCGTCCTGGCCGCCAACGACGGCCTCGGCAACGCGGCGATCTCGATCCTGGCCAAGAACGGCCTCGCCGGGAAGGTGGCCGTCACCGGCCAGGACGCCACGACGCAGGGCCTGCAGAACATCCTCGCCAAGTCGCAGTGCATGACGGTCTACAAGCCCGTGGACCAGGAGGCGAAGGCGCTGTCCGACATCGCCATCGCCCTCATCAAGGGCGAGACCCCGAAGACCACCGGGACCGTCCAGGACACCACCGGCAAGCGCGACGTGAAGTCGATCCTGCTGGACCCGCAGCTCATCACCCGCGACAAGGTGAAGTCCGTCGTCGACGCAGGTTTCGTCAAGGCGTCCGACCTGTGCACCGGTGACTTCGCCGCCGACTGCACCGAACTCGGCATCTCCTGACCGGACCGTCCGACCGTCCACCCACCGGGCCCCCGCGGCCCGGTGGGTGGGCCGTGCTCCCGAAGGAGGGGCCCATGAGTTCCACCATCGAGAACTCCCCGCTGCTGTCGTTGCGCGGCATCGACAAGAGCTTCGGTGCCGTCCAGGTCCTGCACGGCGTCGACCTCGACGTCCGTGCCGGCGAGGTCACCGCCCTCGTCGGCGACAACGGCGCGGGCAAGTCGACGCTCGTCAAGTGCATCGCCGGGATCCACCCGACGGACGCGGGGGAGTACCTGTTCGAGGGCCGCCCCGTCACCGTCACCAGCCCGCGCGACACCGCCGCGCTCGGCATCGAGGTCGTCTACCAGGACCTCGCGCTGTGCGACAACCTCGACATCGTCCAGAACATGTTCCTCGGCCGGGAGAAGCTGCGCGGTCCGCTGCTCGACGAGCCGGCCATGGAGGAACTCGCCCGCCAGACCCTGGCGAGCCTGTCCGTCCGCACCGTCCGTTCGGTGCGGCAACTGGTCTCCAGCCTCTCCGGCGGGCAGCGGCAGACCGTCGCGATCGCCAAGGCCGTGCTGTGGAACTCCCGCGTCGTGCTCCTGGACGAACCCACGGCCGCGCTCGGCGTGGCCCAGACCCGGCAGGTCCTCGACCTCGTCCGCCGGCTCGCCGACAACGGCCTCGGCGTGGTCCTCATCTCGCACAACCTCAGCGACGTCTTCGAGGTGGCCGACCAGATCACCGCGCTCTACCTCGGGCGGTCCGCCGCGACCGTCCGCACCCGCGACGTGACGAGCAGCCAGGTCGTCGAACTCATCACCACGGGCCGTTCCGGGGACCTCGGTCTCGCGCCCGCCACCGCTTCCGCCCCGGTCTGAGGAGACCCATGTCGACCACCGGACACCTCCCGCCCCAGGGGCCGGAGGGAACCGCCCAACCGAGCACCGCGCCGGACGCCGACGGGGTTCCGCTCACCGAGCAGGAACGCATCGTCCAGCTCGCCCGCGCCACGGGCAGCGGCGGGAGCGCCCTGGCCCAGCCCGCCGCCGAACCCACCTTCCGCGAGGGGATCGCGGCCTGGGTGGCCCGGCTGCGCGGCGGCGACATCGGCTCCCTGCCCGCCGTCGCGGGCCTCGTCGTGCTGTTCGTCCTGTTCTCCGCCCTGCGCCCGGACACGTTCCCGACGCCGGGGAACATCGCGAACCTGCTCGTGCAGGCGTCCTCGATCATCGTCCTGGCCATGGGCCTGACGTTCGTCCTGCTGCTCGGCGACATCGACCTGTCCGCCGGTGTCGCCGGGGGCGCGTCGGCAGCGGTCATGGCGCTCGTCCTGCGTTCCGGCGGCGTGAACTGGGTGATCGGCCTGCTGGCCGGCCTGGCGACCGGGCTCGTGCTCGGCACGCTCATCGGTCTGCTCGTCTCCCGGGTCGGGATCCCCAGCTTCGTCGTGACCCTCGCGTTCTTCCTCGGGGTGCAGGGCATCACGCTGCGCCTCATCGGCGAGGGCGGCACCATCGCCGTGCGCGACGACGTCATCGTCGCCATCGCCAACTCCAACGTCCCGGTCGGTCTGGGGTGGGTGCTCACCGCCGTCGCCGGCCTGGGGTACGCCGCAGTGAGCCTCGGACGGTGGGCGGGGCAGCGTCGTCGCGGGCTGTCCCGGGACAACCTCGGCGTCGTCGTGGCGCGCCTGGTCGTCGTGCTGGCCGTCCTCGTCGTGGTGACGGCGGTGCTCAGCCGGAACCGCGCCCGCGTGGCCAGCATCCAGCTGGCGGGCGTCCCGTGGTCGGTGCCCCTCATCGCGGTGCTCCTCGTGCTGCTGACGCTCGTCCTGGGGCGCACCCGCTACGGTCGGCACGTGTACGCGGTGGGCGGGAACCCGGAGGCGGCCCGCCGGGCCGGCATCTCCGTCCGCGGCATCCGCATGTCGGTGTTCATGATCGGTTCCTCGCTGGCAGCCCTGTCCGGCGTCATCGACGCCTCGCGGCTGAACTCCGTCGCCCCCGGCTCCGGTGGGGCGAACACGCTGCTGCTCGGCGTGGGCGCGGCCGTCATCGGCGGCACCAGCCTGTTCGGCGGCAAGGGCCGCGTGTCCAACGCCGTCATCGGCGGTCTCGTCATCGCGGCGATCGCCAACGGCCTCGGCCTGCTGGGCCAGGCCCAGTACGTGAACTACCTCGTGACCGGCGCCGTCCTGCTGCTCGCCGCGACGGTCGACGCCGTCTCCCGGCGCCGTCGCGCGTCCTCGGCCGTCTGAGCCCGTCCGTGGACGGGCCGGCGGGTGGGGGTGTGCGTGGTCGGGGCACCGAGGACGTCCGGCGGCACAACCTCTCGACGCTCCTGGGCCTCGTCCACGCCCGTGGCGGCGTGACCCGGGCCGAGGTGACCCGCGAGCTCGGCCTCAACCGCTCGACCATCGGGGCCCTCGTGGGTGCCCTCGTCGAGGCCGGCCTGCTCGTCGAGCAGGCCCCCTCGGACGGGGCGCCCGGGCGGGTGGGCCGGCCCTCCCTGGAGGTCCGTCCGCGCACCGACGGCGCCGAGGTCCTCGCCGGCTACGTGGACGTGCACGCCGTCCAGGTCGTCCGCGTCGGCCTCGGCGGCGCGGTGCGCGGGCGCCGCACGGTCGCCACCTCCGCCCCGCCGACCCCCGCGCGGGCCGCGGAACTGCTGGCCGCGGCGGCCCGCGACCTGCTCGCGGAGTCGCCGCCGGGGCTGCTCGCCGGTGTCGGCGTCGCGGTGCCCGGCCTCGTGCGCGCGGGCGACGGGGTCATCGCCCACGCCCCGAACCTGGACTGGCGCGACGCCCCGTTCGCCGACGTGGTCGCGGCCGGGCTGGAGGCCGCGACCGGGCAGCGCCTGCGGGTGGACGTCGCCAACGACGCCGACCTCGGGCTCATCGCCGAGCACCGCCGCGGGGCGGCCGTGGGGCTGAGCGACGTCGTCTACCTCTGCGGCACCTACGGTCTGGGTGGCGGCGTGCTCACCGGCGGGCACCCCCTGACGGGCCACCGCGGGTACGCCGGGGAGGTCGGGCACGTCAGCGTCGACCCCGACGGACGGGCCTGCCGCTGCGGGAGCCGGGGCTGCTGGGAGAGCGAGACGCTGGCCGCGGCCTGGGCCGAACCCTTCGACCTCGACCCGGACGCCCCCGACATCGCCGACCTCGTCCTCGCCCGTCTGGCCGCCGGCGGTGTCGTCTCGCGCCGCACCCGCGACAAGCTCTCGCGGGCCTTCGCCCGGGGGCTGGCGAACATCGTCCACCTCTTCGACCCGCAGGCCGTCGTCCTCGGCGAGGGGCTGTGGCACCGGCTGTGGCCCGAGGTCCGCGACGACGTCATGCCGTGGGTCGACCGGCTCGTCATGCCCGCCATGCGCGCCGGGATCACGGTGCGGACGTCGGCGCTGGGGGAGGGCTCCACCGTCCTGGGCGCGGCCGAGCTCGCCTTCACGCGGTTGCTGCAGGACCCGCTGGCCCTGACGCAGGAGAGCCCGGACCCGGACCCCGTCCTGCAGGGGTGAGCGGGTCCGGGCTCGCCGGGTCCGGAGGGGTCAGGCCTTCGGGTCCTCGCCCGTGCCCTCGGCACCGCCGGAGCCGCCGTCGAGCAGCTCGCGCAGCGCCGCGTCCATGTCGTCCTCGACCGGCTCCCCGCCCCGCGGGCCCGAGCCGTCGAGCCGGCGGTCGACGAAGCGCGTCGCGGCGTCGGCGTCGTCGAGGTCGGCCGCGACGGGTAGCAGGTCGGGGTGGTCCCAGACCGCGTCCCGCGCGCTGCGGCCACCGCGCGTCAGCAGCTGCTCCCACAGCGCGCTGGCCTCGCGCGCCCGGCGCGGACGCAGCTCCAGCCCCACGAGGACGGCGAAGGCGTGCTCGGCCGGCCCGCCCGTGGCGCGGCGGCGGCGCATCGTCTCGCGCAGCGCGTTGGCGTGCGGCAGGACGTTCCCCGCCGCCTCGTGCGTCACGTGGTCGACCCAGCCCTCGACGAGGGCGAGCGCCGTCTCCAGGCGGGCGAGAGCGGCCTTCTGCTCCGGGCTGCTCTCGGGTTCGAAGATGCCGGACTGCATGGCCTCCTGCAGCGACTCCGGGTTCGAGGGGTCCACCTGGCGCGCGGCCTCGGCGATCCGGTCGGTGTCCACGGAGATGCCGCGGGCGAACGACTCGACGGACCCCAGCAGGTGCGCGCGCAGCCACGGCACGTGGGCGAACAGGCGCTGGTGGGCGGCCTCGCGCAGCGCGAGGTAGCGGCGGACCTCGTCGATCGGCACCTCGAGGCCGTCGGCGAACGCACGGACGTTCTCGGGCAGCAGTGCGGCGCGACCGGTGGGGGACAGGGGGAGCCCGACGTCGGTCGTCGACAGCACCTCGCCGGCGAGCTGGCCGACGGCCTGCCCGACCTGCATCCCGAAGACGCCGCCACCGACCTGGCGCAGCATGGCGCCGGCCGACCCGAGCATCGCCGCCATCTCCGGCGGGGCCTGGGAGGCCATCGCGTCCCCCATGGCCGAGGCGACGTTCGCGGCGATCGGCTCCACGAGCTGGCGCCACACGGGCATCGTCTTCTCGACCCACTCCGCCCGGCTCCACGCCTCCAGGGACGTCGCGGCCTGCGCGAGGTCGGTGACGCCGTCGAGCCAGAGGTCGGCCACACGCAGCGCGTCGTCGACCTCGCGGCGGTCCACCGCGTGCGGCGTGGGGTCGCCCTTGGCGGCCGCGGCCTGCCGGGCGAGGTCGTGGGCGACCTCCCAGTTCACGGGCTCGTCGGAGGGGTTGGACAGGAACTTCTGCAGCTGCGCGAGGATCTGGCCCATCATGGCCGGGTCGAAGCCCGCGTCGCCGAAGCCCGGGATGCCCTGCGGCAGAGCGCCGCCGGGGAACCCGCCCGGGAAGCCACCGGGGAACTGGCCCCCGGGGAACTGGCCCCCGGGGAACTGGCCGCCGAAGAGGGGACCGAGGAGTTCCTCGAGGGGGTTGGCCGGGCCGCCGGAGTCCCCGCTGCGCGGTTCCGGCTTCTTCCCGGGCGTCCCGGACGGTCGGAAGCCCGGCTGCCCGCCACGCTCCTCGCGCCCGCCCTGGCCCTCCTGGCCGTCCTCGGGGCGGTCGCGCCCCTCCTCCGGCTCTTCGCCCGGCGTCACGTCGTCTCGCTGGCCCACCGTGTCCTCCGCTCGTCGACCTGCGGGTCCATCATGGCCTCCCGCCCCTGGCCCGACGAGCGGCGGGTGGCGGCCGTTCCGCCGTCGGCGCCGGTTGCGCCGTGGGCGAACGGCTCGGCCGGGGGTGCGTGGACGGGGTGCAGCGGACGTCCGGCGCCCTCCCAGCCGGCGACCGTAGGGTGACGGGGTGTCGAGCGACCCCGCACCGGACCCGGCCACGGACCCCGCGGGGACGCTCCGCGGTCGACCGCCCGCCGAGGACCCGACCGCCGAGGCGGCGGCGCGCAGCGGTGCGATGGGGGCGAGCAGCACCCTGCTCTCGCTGTCGGCCTTCGTGGCGATCGCGCTCGCGGCGGTCTTCGGCATCGTCCACGTCCCCTACGTCGCGCTCAGCCCCGGACCGGTCACGGACGTGCTGGGCAGCCCGTCGGACGGCAAGGGGCTCGTGGAGATCTCCGGACGGCAGACCTACCCGACCGACGGTCAGCTCGACCTGACGACCGTCTCCCTGCGCGGTGGTCCCGGTCTGGAGATGGGCCTGGGGGAGACCCTGCTGGACTGGATCGACCCCGACGTCAACGTCGTGCCGCGCGAGCTGTACTTCCCCCCGCAGCAGTCGCAGGAGGAGGCCGACGCGCAGTCGGCCGCCGAGATGACGGGCTCGCAGACCAACGCGAAGGTCGCGGCCCTCACCGAGCTGGGCATCGAGGTGCCGAGCACGACGACGACCCAGGTGGAGGAGGTGAACGCCCAGGTCCCCGCCGCCGACGTCCTGCGACCCGGCGACGTGGTCACCAGCGTCGACGGCCGCGACGTCGCCGACTTCCCCGCGCTGCAGGCCGCGGTCCGGGCCCTGCCCGGCGACGCCGAGGTGCGTCTGGGCATCACGCGCGGCGGGCAGGCGCGGACCGTCACGACGCGGACGGTCGCCGCGAACGGCACGACGCTGCTGGGGATCACCCCGCACGTCGACTACCGCTTCCCCTTCACCATCGACATCGCCATCGACGACGTGGGCGGCCCGAGCGCGGGGACGATGTTCGCCCTCGCGATCGTCGACGAGCTGACGCCGGGGGCCATGACGGGCGGCCAGCACATCGCCGGGACGGGCGCGATCGCCGCCGACGGCACCGTGCAGCAGATCGGTGGTCTGCGGCAGAAGGTGATCGGTGCGCAGCAGGACGGGGCCCGCTGGTTCCTCGCCCCGCGCGAGGAGTGCTCGCAGGTGCGCGGGGCCACGCCGTCGGGCATCACGGTGGTGCCGATCTCGACGCTGCACGAGGCGCGGCTGGCCGTCGAGGCGATCGGGAAGGGCCAGGGGTCGACGCTCGCGACGTGCGAGCAGTCCTGACCCGCGTGCCGCTGGCCCGGCCCTGATCCTGGTCCCACGACCGGTCCGACCTCGGACCGGGTCTGGGAACGCCGTCGACGTCGCCCCCACGACGTCCGCGCCGGTCCGACGGCTGCACCCACGTGGGACCGGGCGTGGGACCGGGCGTGGGAACAGCCGTGGGTGTCTGCTCGACGTCGTGGGGGCGACGCGTCGGGGACACCCACAGCTCGCTCCACGTGGGTGTCCCGATGGGTGTCCCCCGGGTGTGCGGGCGCGTCGGACCGGGCGGGACCGGCGGGCCGGCAGCCCGGCGGGCTCAGTCCTGCAGGGTGGCGGCGAGCGCCCCGACCAGTCCCGGCACGAGGTCGGCGCCGGTCGCGACCTCCCCGTCGGAGTCCTTCGAGCGCGAGCGGACGGCGCACTCGTGCCGGCCGTCGCGCAGGACGCCGACGGCGATGCGGACGTCCTCGGCGAGCGGGTGGGCGGCCAGCGCGCGGGCGCGGCCCTCCTCGTCGTCGCTGGAGGTGGCGGCGCGCACCTCGGCCTCGGCGTCCGGCGGCACGAGGATCTTCTCGACCACGAGCGCGGCGCCGTCGACCCCGGCGGGCCAGGCCAGCTGGCCGAGCAGCTCGTTGAGGTCCTCGACGGCCGGGACGCCCTCCTGCTCGACGGACGTCAGGTGGTCGGGGTCGGCGCGGGCCTCGTCGAGGACGTTCGGCGGCAGCCGGCGCGCGAGGCTCGGATCGCGGTCCAGGGCGTCGGCGGTGCGCACGAGGGCGAAGAGGCGCAGGGGCGCGCCCCAGC
Source organism: Kineococcus endophyticus (assembly GCF_040796495.1). Taxonomy (NCBI): domain Bacteria; kingdom Bacillati; phylum Actinomycetota; class Actinomycetes; order Kineosporiales; family Kineosporiaceae; genus Kineococcus; species Kineococcus endophyticus. The sequence goes on from NZ_JBFNQN010000011.1 coordinate 88,788, forward strand.
CGTCGGAGGCCACGTAGCGCTCGATCTCGGCGACCGTCCGCCACAGCCCGGAGGGGCCGGGGGACACGGGGGCGGACCGGGTGCTGGCGTCGGAACTCACGGCCCCGATGGTCCCACGGCCCGTCGGGTGGACGCCGACGTCGGTGCTGCAGTGGCCCGAGGTGACGATCCGGTCACGATCGCGCCGCAACGCTCGACGCGGGGCACCCGGACGGGGGCTTGTAAGTTGCCTGGCTGTGAGCTTTCCCCCACGCCGTCCATCGCGGCCGGTGCTCCGGCGTCGTCGCCGGGGCGCAGCCCTGCCCACCGTCCTCATCCTCGTGGCGCTGCTGGTCGCGGTGGTGGTGGGCACCCGCATCACGGCCGACGTGTGGTGGTTCGGCGAACTCGGGTTCCTCTCCACCTTCACCACCAAGCTGTGGCTGCAGCTCGGCCTGTTCGTCGTCGGCGGCCTCCTGCTGGCCGCGGCCGTCGGGGTCTCGCTGACCATCGGCTACCGCAGCCGCCCCGTGTACGCGCCCATGTCGACGGAGCAGGCGGGCCTGGACCGGTACCGCGAGTCCCTCGAACCGCTGCGCCGCGTCGTCGTCATCACCCTGTCGGTGGCCGCCGGCCTGTTCGGCGGATCGGTCGCGATGAGCCGCTGGGAGACGGTGCTGCTCTGGCTCAACCGCACCGACTTCGGCACGAACGACCAGCAGTTCGGCATCGACCAGGGGTTCTACGTCTTCACCCTGCCGTGGCTGACGTTCATCGTGAGCTTCCTCACGGCCGCCGTCGTGCTCGGCGGCATCGCCGGTCTCGCGGCGCACTACCTCTACGGCGGGCTGCGGCTGTCCGGCGGGGGCCAGCGCACGACGCGCGCCGCGCGCATCCACCTCGCCTCCCTGGCCGCCGCGTTCCTGCTGCTGCGGGCCGTGGGGTACTGGCTGGACCGCTACGAGACGCTCGTGAGCCCGGCCGGTCACGTCAACGGCGTCGTCGGCCCGACGTACGTCGTCGACCACGCGGTGCTGCCGTCGAAGGCGATCCTGGCGATCATCGCGGTCGTCGTGGCGTTGCTGTTCATCGCCGCGGCCGCCGGGGTGTCGTGGCGGCTGCCGGCCATCGGCACCGGCCTGCTCGTCGTCAGCGCGATCGCCATCGGCGGCATCTACCCGTGGGCCGTGCAGCGCTTCCAGGTCACCCCGAACCGGCAGGCGCTGGAAGCCCCGTACGTCGGGAAGAACATCGAGGCGACGCGGTCGGCGTACGACCTCGCCGACATCGACGTGCAGTCCTACCAGGCCGACACCACGGCCGAGTCCGGCCAGTTGAGCCAGGACGCCCAGACGATCCCCAGCGTCCGGCTCCTCGACCCCTCGGTCGTCGGGGCGGCGTTCCAGCAGACGCAGGGCCAGCGCGGGTACTACAAGTTCCCCGACATCCTCGACGTCGACCGGTACCCGACGGGAGTGGACGGGGCCCCCCAGGACGCCGTCGTCGCGGCCCGCGAACTGAACCTCGCCGGGCTGGCGCCGAACCAGCGGACCTGGGTCAACGAGCACACCATCTACACCCACGGCTACGGCGTCGTCGTCGCGCGCGGGAACGACCGCGCGCCCGACGGCAGCCCCAGCTACCTGGAGTCGAACGTCCCCACCACGGGGGAGATCGACGTGGAGGAGCCGCGGATCTACTTCGGCGAGGGGACGACCGACTACTCCATCGTCGGTGGCCGCGACAACGAGATCGACTACCCGGACAGCTCGGCCGGCGGGTTCGCCACGACCCAGTACGACGGCTCCGGCGGCGTGGACGTGGGGAACCTCTTCGAGAAGCTCGTCTACGCCCTGAAGTTCGGCGACCAGAACATCCTGCTGTCGAGCTCGGTGAACCCGGACTCCAAGATCCTCTACGACCGCACCCCGCGCGAGCGCGTCGAGAAGGTCGCCCCGTGGCTGACGATGGACGGCGACGCCTACCCCTCCGTGGTCGACGGTCGCGTCGTGTGGATCCTCGACGGGTACACGACGTCGTCGTCCTACCCGTACGCGGCGCAGACCGAACTCGGCGAAGCGACCGCGGACCGGCTGACGCAGACCCAGGGCAGCAGCGTGCAGGCCCTGCAGGACCGCACCGTGAACTACGTCCGGAACTCGGTGAAGGCCACGGTCGACGCCTACTCCGGCAAGGTGACCCTGTACGAGTGGGACGAGTCCGACCCCGTCCTGAAGTCCTGGATGAAGGCGTTCCCCGGTGCGGTGAAACCGCTCGCGGACATCGACGCCTCGCTCATGTCGCACCTGCGCTACCCGCAGGACATGTTCAAGGTGCAGCGCGAGGTGCTGTCGAGCTACCACGTGACCGACCCGGCGTCCTTCCTCACGGGGCAGGACTTCTGGAACGTCCCGGCCGACCCGACCGCTCCCGAGGGACCGAACGACGCCCGCGCCGCGCAGCCGCCGTACTACCTGACGCTGCGGATGCCGGACCAGGACGCGGCACGGTTCAGCCTGACGACGACCTACGTGCCGGCCTCCACGCAGAACAACTCCGGCACCCAGGTGCTGCGCGGGTTCGCGGCCGTCGACTCCGACGCCGGGACGGCGGCGGGGGAGAAGAGGGAGGACTACGGCAAGATCCGGCTCCTGGAGCTGCCGCAGTCGACGACGGTCAACGGTCCGGTGCAGATCCAGAACAACATCCGGTCCGACACGGCCGTCGCCGACCAGGTCCGGCTGCTGAGCGTCGGCGGTGGGTCCGAGGTCATCTACGGGAACCTGCTGTCGCTGCCCGTCGGCGGCGGGATGCTGTACGTCGAACCCATCTACGCGCGCAGCACGGGGGACAACTCCTTCCCGCGCCTGAGCCGCGTGGTCGCGGTGTTCGGCGACAACATCGCCATCGCGAACACCCTCGACGAGGCCCTCAAGGAGGTCTTCGGCGGGGACTCCGGCGCGACGGCCGGTGACGCGGGCAGCGGATCCACCGACGGCGCCACGGGGACGCCCACGCAGACCCCGACCGGGTCGCCGTCGGCCACCCCGACCGACGGGGCCACGGCGGCGCCGTCGGGGTCCCCGCAGCAGCAGTTGCAGCAGGCGCTGACCGACGCCCGCCAGGCCATCAACGACTCCTCGGCGGCGCTGTCGCGCGGTGACTTCACCGCCTACGGCGAGGCCCAGGACCGGCTGCGCACGGCGGTCGACGCCGCCACCAGCGCCGAGGCCCGGCTCGAGGAGGGGCAGGCGCCGGAGTCGACGTCCACCCCGTCCGCGAGCAGCGCCCCGCCCACCGGCGGGGACACCCCCACGGGGACGCCGACGCCCTGACGATGCGGGACGGGAGGCCGCGATTTGGCCTCCCGTCCACCAGCGCGTAAGGTTGGTCTCACGACGCGGGGTGGAGCAGCTCGGTAGCTCGCTGGGCTCATAACCCAGAGGTCGCAGGTTCAAATCCTGTCCCCGCTACTCACGAGGCGAAGGCCCGGACCACACGGTCCGGGCCTTCGTCGTTCCCGAACCATTTCCCCCGGCAAACCGCCTGCGCCCGAGGGCCCCACCGTGATCAGCTGGGGCGTGATCCTCACCCTGACGGCCAGGCGGCCGGCGTCCGGGGTCCCCGCGGGGGACCTCGGGTTCCTGCTGCACAAGCACCCCGACCGCGTCCACGTCGCCGAGCACGGCGCCGTCACCACGCACGTCCTGGCGCCCGTGAGCGGACCCGAGGAGCACGAGGTCGCGGTCGTCCTCGACGTCGACCCGGTCGCGCTCGCGCGGGCGGGGCGGGGTGAGCTGGCCGGTGACCACGTCAACGACCGGCCCTACGCCGCGTCGAGCCTGCTGTCCGTCGCCCTCGGGCGCGTCTTCGCCACGGCCCTCGCGGGTCGCTGCACGGCCCGTCCCGACCTCCTGAGCGTGCGCTGGCCGCTGCGCATCCACGTGCCCGCCGTGCCGTGCGCGGGCGAGCGCGGGGCCGGCGGCGAGGAGCTGGTGCGCCGGCTCTTCGGCCCGCTCGGCTGGACGGTCGAGACCACGGTCGTGCCGCTGGACGAGACCGTGCCCGGCTGGGGTGCCTCGCCGTACGTGGACCTCGTGCTGACGGGCGAGTTGCGCCTGGCCGACGCCCTGGCCCAGCTCTACGTCCTGCTGCCCGTCCTCGACGACACCAAGCACTACTGGGTCGGTCGGGACGAGGTCGACAAGCTGCTGCGCCGCGGCGGGTCCTGGCTCGCCGGGCACCCCGAGCGCGAGCTCGTGACCCGCCGGTACCTGCGGCACTCCCGGCCGCTCGTGGCCGACGCCCTGGACCGGTTGCGGGAGGCCGAGGGCGCGGAGGCGGAGGTGGAGGAAGCCGCCGACGCGCCGACCCCGCTCGCCGTCCAGCGCCGGGACGCCGTCGTGGCCGTCCTGCGCGAGCTCGGCGCAGCCCGCGTGGCCGACCTCGGCTGCGGGCAGGGGCAGCTGCTGGCCGCCCTCCTCACCGACGCGCGGTTCACGGCGCTCACGGGCACCGACGTCTCCGTGCGGGCCCTGCGGCAGGCCTCCCGCCGCCTGCACCTCGACGAGCGCCACGACGAGCGGGTGACGCTGTTCCAGAGCTCCCTGACGTACCGCGACGAGCGCCTGCGCGGCTTCGACGCCGCCGTCCTCATGGAGGTCGTCGAGCACGTCGACCCGCCGCGGCTGGCCGCCCTCGAACGCGTGGTGTTCGGCGAGGCGGCGCCCACCCACGTCCTCGTCACCACCCCGAACGCGGAGCACAACGTGCACTACCCCTCCCTGCAGGACGGCGGCTTCCGCCACCCCGACCACCGGTTCGAGTGGACACGGGCCGAGTTCGCCGACTGGGTCGGCGCCGTCGCCGCGCGGTGGGGGTACTCCGTCCGGTTCCTCGGCATCGGCGCCGCCGACGCCGCGACCGGGACCCCCACCCAGCTGGCCGTGTTCTCGCGCACCGACGGGGAGGTGGCGGCATGACCGAGGTCACCGTCCCCGAGCTGAGCCTCGTCGTCCTCGTGGGGACGAGCGGTTCGGGCAAGTCGACGTTCGCGCGCACCCACTTCCTGTCGACCGAGGTCCTGTCCAGCGACGTCTGCCGGGGCCTGGTCGCCGACGACGAGAACGACCAGTCCGCGACCGCGGACGCCTTCGACGTCCTCGGGTTCATCGCGGGCAAGCGGCTGGCCGCCGGCCGGCTCACGGTCGTCGACGCGACCAACGTCCAGCCGTCGGCGCGCCGCTCCCTCGTGGACCTGGCCCGGTCCCACGACGTCCTGCCCGTCGCGGTGGTCCTCGACGTCCCGCTCGACGTCTGCGCGGCCCGCAACGCCGAGCGGACCGACCGCAGCTTCGGCGCCCACGTCCTGCGCCGGCAGCGGGCGGACCTGCAGCGCGGGCTGAAGAACCTGCAGCGCGAGGGGTTCCGCGTCGTCCACGTGCTGCGCGGGGTGCAGGAGGTGCAGGCGGCGACGGTCATCCGGACGCGGTTGTTCACCGACCTGCGCTCCGAACAGGGCCCCTTCGACGTCGTCGGCGACGTCCACGGCTGCCGCGAGGAGCTGACCGACCTCCTCACCGAGCTCGGCTACCGGCTCGTCACCGACTCCCAGGGCCGGGCCGTCGACGCCGTGCCGCCCGCCGACCGCAGGGCCGTCTTCGTCGGCGACCTCGTCGACCGCGGCCCGGACACCCCCGGCGTCCTGCGCCTGGTCATGGGCATGCAGGCCGCCGGCCACGCCCTCGTCGTGCCGGGCAACCACGAGGACAAGCTGCTGCGCGCCCTGCGCGGCCGGCAGGTGCAGGTGAGCCACGGCCTCGCGGAGTCGTTGGAGCAGCTGGCCGCCGAACCGGAGGAGTTCCGCCGCGAGGTCGAGCGGTTCCTCGACGGCCTGGTCTCCCACTACGTCCTGGACGGCGGCCGGCTCGTCGTCGCTCACGCCGGGCTGCTGGAGCGCTACCAGGGCCGCGCCTCGCGCCGGGTGCGGGCGTTCTGCCTCTACGGCCAGACGACGGGGGAGACCGACGAGTTCGGACTGCCCGTGCGGTACCCGTGGGCGGAGGACTACCGGGGCGCCGCGACGGTCGTCTACGGCCACACGCCCGTGCCGACCCCGGAGTGGGTCAACAGGACGATCTGCGTCGACACCGGCTGCGTCTTCGGCGGCCACCTCACGGCGCTGCGGTACCCCGAGCGCGAGCTCGTCGCCGTCCCGGCGCGCCGGGTCCACCACGCACCGGCCCGCCCGTTCCCGACGTCGGCCGAGACCGCCGACGCGGCACGGGCGGCGGTGCGCGACCCCGACGTCCTCGACGTGACCGACGTGCTCGGCAAGCGCGTCGTCGAGACCGCCGACCACGGCCGCGTCACCGTCCGGGAGGAGAACGCGGCCGCGGCCCTGGAGGTCGTGTCACGCTTCGCCGTCGACCCGCGGTGGCTGCTGCACCTGCCCCCGACGACGGCGCCCGTCCCGACCTCGCGCCGTCCGGGACACCTCGAGCACCCCGACGAGGCGTTCACGGCCTACGCGGCCGAGGGCGTCGCCGAGGTGCTGTGCGAGGAGAAGCACATGGGGTCGCGGGCCCTCGCCCTCGTCTGCCGCGACGAGCGGGTGGCCCGGGAACGGTTCGGGGCTCCCGGTGGGGCGCTCGGCGCCGTCTGGACCCGCACGGGGCGCAGCTTCTTCGACCCCGCCGCGACGGAGGTCCTCGTCGGGGAGCTGCGTACGGCGCTGGAGACCACCGGTCTGTTCGACGAGCTCGGCGACTGGGTCCTGCTCGACGGCGAACTGCTGCCGTGGGACGCCAAGGCCCGCGAACTCCTGCGCGGTCGCTTCGCCGCGATGGGCGCGGCCGGCCGGGCGGCCCTGCCCGTCGCGGTCGGCGCCCTCGAACGAGCCGCCGCTCGGGGGCTCGACGTCGCGGACCTGTTGTCCCGCACCCGGTCCCGCGTGGAGAACGTCGAACGGTTCACCGACGCCTACCGACGCTACTGCTGGCCCACCGAGGGCCTGGACGGCGTCCGGTTCGCGCCGTTCGCGGTGCCCGCCGCGAGCAGCGCGACGTTCGCCGACCGCCCGCACGACTGGCACCTGGGCGTCGCGGACCGGCTCGTCGCCGCGTCCGACCGCTTCACCCCGACGCGCCGCCTGCGGGTGGACGTCACCGACGCCGCGTCCTGCGCCGAGGGGACCGCGTGGTGGGAGGGGCTGACCGCCGCCGGCGGGGAGGGGATGGTCGTCAAACCCCTGGCCAACCGCGTGCGGACCGGCACGGGGATGGTGCAGCCCGCGCTGAAGGTCCGCGGCCGGGAGTACCTGCGGCTGGTCTACGGGCCCGACTACGCCGAGCCCGAGCACCTGGAGCGGCTGCGGCAGCGCAGCCTGGGCCGCAAGCGCTCCCTGGCCCTGCGCGAGCACGCGCTCGGCCTGGAGGGGCTGGAGCGGGCGGTGCGGGGCGAACCGCTGTGGCGGGTCCACGAGTGCGTCGTGGGCGTGCTGGCGCTGGAGTCCGAACCGGTCGACCCCCGGCTGTGACCGCCCGGCCCGACCCCCTACCGGGGAGCTACGCCCCGACGCCGCCCCCGGAGTGACGACCCGGGGGTGGCGCGTGCGGTGGACTGGACCCATGGACTACTGGACGGGGCTGCTGCACGGCCCGTACGCGGCGCTGCTGCCGGCGATGGTGGCCGAGGGGCCGGTGGCGACGTTCGCCGGCGGAGCCCTCGTCGGCGCCGGGCACGCGGCGCTCGTGGCGGTCTGGCTGCTGGCGTTCGGCACCGACCTCGTCCTGGACTCCGGGCTGTTCCTCCTGGGCCGGCTCACCCGCCGCGCGGGCCGCGCCGGGCGGTCCGGGCGGGGCGCGGCGGCGCTCGCGGCCCGGCTCGGGCTCACGGCCGACCGGCAGGACGCGCTCGCCCGCCGCGCCACCGAGCACCTGCCGGCCCTCGTCGCCGGCGCCAAGCTCGTCGACGTCGGAGCCGTCCCGGCCTTCCTCGCCGCGGGTTGGGCCGGGGTCCGCTACCGCCGCTTCGCCGCCTGGGTGGCGCTGTGCACCGCGGTCCGCGTCAGCGTCCTGCTGTGCCTGGGGTTGCTGACGGGGGAACGGCTCGCCGCCACGGGGCCGGGGCTCGTGGCCGAGCTGCTGGCCCGCCCGTGGCTGACGGTGCTGGCCGGGCTCGCGCTCGGCGGGGCGCTGCTGGGGGTGCGGGCGCTCGTCCGCGCCGCCCTGCGTGCCGTGCGCGAGGGGGGTGGGCTCCTTGCGGCGTCGCTCGCGGGCTGAGCCGCGCCCGAGTCGGGCACCAAGGGCCTTCCGGGCACCCCGGGTGCGCCGGGTCCGCACCGCGCTCGCCCCGTGGGCCACGGGCCGCACCCTCGTCGTGCTCCTGGCCATCACCCTCTACGCCGTCGGCGCACCCGTCAGCGCGGCCGTGCACGGCGTCGCGGCCGAGCTCGCCCTCGTCGCGGTGCTGCTGCAGTGCGGCGGTCTCGTCACGGCGATGTGGCGTGCCGAACTCGGCGCCGCCGCCGCTCTGCTCGGTGTCGTCCTGGTCGCCGTCGGCGCCGACCCCGACCGCGGACCCTGGCCGTGGACGGTCCCGAGCCTGCTGACGTTCGCCCTCGTCCTCGGCGTGCTCGGGGCGCGGCGGCTGTTCCGCACGGCTGTCACGGCGTGGCTCGGCAGCCTGCTGGTGACGATCGTCGTGGCCTGGGTCCTCAACAACTCCGACGCCGACGTCGTGAACCTCGTCGTCTACACGTCGAACTCCGCCCTCGTCCTGGGCGCGGGGTGCGCGATCGGGGCCCGCCGCCGCGTCCGCGAGGAACTGGCCCGCTCGCGGCGCGACACCGAACTCGAGCAGGCGCGCCGCGTCGTCGTCGAGGAGCGCAACCGCATCGCCCGGGAACTGCACGACGTGGTGGCGCACAGCATGTCCGTCATCGGGGTGCAGGCCACCACGGCGCAGTACCGGATCCCGGACCTGTCCCCGCAGGCACGCGCCGAGTTCGACGACATCGCGGCGCAGTCGCGCACGGCGATGGCCGAGATGCGCACCCTCCTGGGGGTCCTGCGGAACTCCGCCGACGGGGCGGAACTCGCCCCCCGCGCCGGGTTGGAGGGACTGGCCGACCTCGCCGAGGGCGCCCGCCGGGCCGGGTCGACCGTGTCGCTGCACGTCGCGGACACGCTGCAGCGCAGGGCCGTCCCCAGTGCCGTCGGGGTCGTCGTGCACCGCATCGTGCAGGAGGGCCTGTCGAACGTCGTCCGGCACGCGACGGGGGCCGTCGTGCTGGTCGACGTGGCCGTCCACGTCGGGGCGGACGGGCCGGTCCTCGTGGTGGAGGTCCGCAACGGACCGGTGCCGGAGGCCGACGGGGCGGCCCCCGTCGTGCCCGCCGACTCGGGGGGTCACGGCCTCGTCGGCGTGCGGGAGCGCGCGTCCCTGCTCGGCGGCTCCGTCGAGGCGGGGCCGACGGACGACGGCGGGTTCTCGTTGCGCGTCACGCTGCCGTGGGAGGGTGGAGCGTGAGCCTCCAGGACCCCGCTGCGAACCCCGCCGAGCGCCCCGTCCGCGCTGTCGTCGTGGACGACCAGGCGATGATCCGCGCGGGGTTCTCCGCGCTGCTGTCGGCCCAGGACGGCATCGAGGTCGTGGGGCAGGCCGCCGACGGCGAGGAGGCGGTGCGCGTCGTCACCCGCGAACGCCCCGACGTGGTCCTCATGGACGTGCGGATGCCCGTGCTCGACGGGCTGGAGGCCACCCGGCGGATCGTCGCCGCGGGCCTCGACCCGGCGCCGCGCGTCCTGGTCCTCACGACGTTCGACGTCGACGACTACGTGTTCTCGGCGCTGCAGGCCGGGGCCAGCGGGTTCCTCCTCAAGGACGCCACCCCGGAGGCCCTGGTCGACGCGGTCCGGGCCGTGGCGGCGGGGGACTCGCTGCTCTCACCCGTCATCACCCGCCGCCTCATCGAGCACTTCGTCACCACGCGGCAGCGGGCCGCGCACGCCCCGGCCGCGGTCGCCGACCTCACACCGCGCGAACGCGAGGTGCTCGTCTGCATCGCCCGGGGCCTGTCGAACTCCGAGATCGCCGCGGAACTGTTCATCGCCGAGCAGACGACCAAGACGCACGTCAGCCGCATCCTCACCAAGCTGGGGCTGCGCGACCGCGTCCAGGCCGTCGTGCTCGGCTACGAGATCGGTCTCGTCAGCCCCGGCGCGTGAGCAGGGGTTCCACCAGGCCGCGCAGGACCGCCGGCCCGCCGAGGGTCAGCACGGACTCGGGGTGGAACTGGATCCCCGCGAAACCCTCCCCGCGGACGGCGACGACCTCGTCGGCCGGGCCCGTCGCGACCTCGACGCCCTCGGCCGTCAGCCGGGCCGCGTCGGCCTCGTCGAGGCGCGCCGTGAACGAGTTGTAGAACCCGACGGTCACGGGGTTCCCGAACAGGTCCACCTCGAGCTGGGTGCCCTGGTGCGGGGCGTCCTTGCGGCGCAGCGGAAGACCCAGCGTGCCGGACAGCAGCTGGTGACCCAGGCAGACGCCGAGCAGCGGGTTCCCCCCGGACCGCGCCGCGGCCGAGAGGTCCCGGGCGAGCCCCTGCAGGCGGGCGATGCGCGGGTCCGAGGCGTCCTCGGGGTCGCCGGGTCCGGGACCGAGCAGGACGAGACCGTCGTGGGCCGCCAGGGCGCCGTCGAGGGCCGGGTCGTCGTAGCGCAGGACACGGGCGCGCAGCCCGGCCGCGGCGAGCAGGTGCACGAGCATCGCGGTGAACGTGTCCTCGGCGTCGACGACGAGCGCCTCGCCGAGGACCGGGCCCGTGGGCGCGGCCTGCGGTTCGAGCCAGAACGTCGCGAGCCGGTCGCGCCGCGAGGCCAGCAGCGTGGCGATCCGCGGGTCCGAGGCCAGCGGGACCCGGCGCACGGGGGCGCCGTCGGTGCCCGTGCGGGGCGGGAGCGGGGGCAGCGCACCGAGGGCGCGCAGGACGCCCGCGGCCTTGGCGTGGGTCTCGGCGACCTCGCCCTCGGGGGTGGAACCGCGCACGAGGGTGGCGCCGACGGAGACGCGGACGGTCGCGGTGGAACCCTGCGCGCGCACGTCGGCGGTGCGGATGAGGATGGGGGAGTCGAGGGTCTGCGCACCTTCGCCGTCGTGGCCCAGGAGGGCCAGCGCCCCGGCGTAGTAGGCGCGGCCGGAGGGTTCGAAGCGGCGGATGACGCGGCACGCGCTCTGCACCGGGCTACCGGTGACGGTGGCGGCGAACATGGTCTGCCGCAGCACCTCCCGGGCGTCGAGGGTGGACTGCCCGCGCAGTTCGAACTCGGTGTGCGCGAGGTTCGCCATCTCCCGCAGGTACGGCCCGTGGACGACGCCGCCGAGGTCGCCGACGGAGCACATCATCTTGAGTTCCTCGTCGACCACCATGAACAGTTCCTCCACCTCCTTGGGGTCGGTGAGGAACTGCACGAGACCGTCGGGGTCCGGGCCGGTGGCGGGGTAGCGGTACGTGCCGGAGATGGGGTTCATGACGACCTCGCCCCGGGCCATCCGGACGTGCACCTCGGGCGAGGCGCCGACGAGGGTGCGCGAGGAGCCCGCCTCGGTGTCGGAGCCTGCGGGGACGTGGACGACGAACGTCCAGTACGCGCCCTGCTCGGCGACGAGCAGGCGGCGGAACAGGCTGAGCGCGGTGCGGGCGGAGAACCCGTCGATGACGCCGTCGACGTCGCGGCGGATGACGAAGTTCGCGCCGCTGCCCTCGGCGATCTCGGCGTCGATGATGCGGCGCACCACGTCGGCGTAGTCCTCGTCCGACAGGTCCGGGGCGACGTCGCGCAGGGCGACCTCGTCGTCGGGCAGGGCGCGCAAAGCGTCCTCGAGCGCGAGGTCCACGGCGGACTCGACGCGCAGCACCTGCAGCGGGGTGCCGTCGTCGTGGACCTCGAAACCCCGTTCCCGCAGCTGCCGGAACGGGACGAGGGCCAGGGCGTCGCGGCCGACCTGCTCGGCGGCCGGGCGCAGCGGGACGTCGGCGAGGCGCTCGACGACCTCGACGGGGCCGCGCAGCAGTTCGACCGGGCCGGGCAGACCGGTGCGGGGGTCGAGGCGGCGCAGCAGGGCGAAGGGGCCCGCACCGGGGGACAGCAGGTCGGCGATCGACTGGTCAGGGGTCTGGCCGGGTGTCATGGGTTCTCCTCGAGGGGCTGGGGGAGCCGTCCGTCGAGGGGTCGTCCGGTGTCCGGCCTCTCGACGAGGGCGGCCACCGGGACGTTGGGAGCGTCAGGCGACCGCCGACACCCACCACCACGCACCGCTGCGCAGTGCGCGGGCGGTTCCCTGACGGGGAGCGGTGGTGGTCACGGGCACACCCTAGCGGTACGGCCTCGACGGCGGGGTCGGGCTGGTCCCCACCCCGCCCGGGGTGCCGGAGGTCCGGGTCTCGGTGCCTGGTCGGATGCTGGCCACGCTGCCGGGGGCGGAGCGCTAGCGTCGGCGCACCGACCCCCGGAGGAGACCACCGTGCACGCCCTCTCCCTGCGCCTGGCCGCGGGCGCCCTGCTCGTCGGCGGGTTCCTGCTCGGCATCGCCCCCACGCCCCTGACGAGCTTCGGGTGCGGTTCTGCCTTCGGCGGTAGTGACCTCGGCGACCAGTCGATCGAGGTCGTGACGGCCTGCTCAGACGCACGGTCCGGGCGGCAGGACGTCGTCGGTGCGCTCCTCACCACGGGTGTCGCCGTGCTCGGCCTGAGCTTCGGCCGGGCGCGCACCTCCGGTGGGTGAGACCGGTCCTGGTCCGGTGGGCGGTGGGCACGGGACACCGGAGCCGGACCCGGTGCGCGCCGCCTCGGGGCGGGCAATACGGTGCCGAGTGTGAGCCAGAGCGCAGAGCAGCCCGGACAGCAGTCCGAGGCGACCGACCGCCCGACCATCTTCCTGGTCTACGGGGCCACCGGGGACCTGTCCCGCCGGCTGGTCTCGCCGGCCTTCTTCGAACTGGCCCGGCTCGGCCGGCTGCCGCAGCAGTGGCGCCTCATCGGCAGCGGCCGCGGGGAGAAGTCGCACGAGGAGTTCCGCGACTTCCTGCGCGAGGCCCTCGAGGAGTTCGGCCCGCAGCCCTCCGACGGCCCCTGGGACGAGTTCTCCGCCAACCTCCTGTTCGCCGGCGGCGGGTTCACGGCCGACGACCCGGGGCAGCTGCTCGACGTGCTCGGCGAGGCCCGGGCCGACCTGGGCGACGACGTCCAGCTCGTGCACTACCTCGCCATCCCGCCGGGCGCGTTCCTCGACACGACGAAGGCGTTCGCGGCGCACGGTCTCGTCGAGGGGTCCCGTGTCGTCTACGAGAAGCCCTACGGCACGTCGCTGGAGACGTTCGAGGAACTCGACGCCGAGGTCCAGCGCGTGTTCGACGAGGAGCAGGTCTTCCGCATCGATCACTTCCTCGCGTTCGAGGCGCAGCAGGACGTCATCCACGCCCGCTTCGCGAACCCGTGGCTGGCGGGCATCTGGAACGCCGAGCACGTCGCCCAGGTCCAGGTCGACATCGCCGAGACCCTCGACGTCGCCCAGCGCGCCAGCTTCTACGACGCCACCGGCGCGTTCCTCGACATGATCGTCACGCACCTGTTCCAGATGGCCGCGACCGTCGCGATGGAACCGCCTGCCGACCTCGGCCCGGGGGCGCTGCAGGCCGCGCGAGACGCTGCGCTGCAGGACTTCCGCGAACTCGACCCCGCCGAGGTCGTCCTCGGGCAGTTCGAGGGGTACACCGACATCGACGGGGTCCCGGACGACTCCACCACCGACACCCTGGCCGCCTGCCGGGTCTGGGTCGACAACGACCGCTGGCGGGGCGTGCCGTTCCTGCTGCGCTCGGGCAAGAAGATGGCCGCCGACGAGCAGCGCGTCACGCTCGTCCTCAAGGCACCCGCCGACGGCCCGTACGCCGGTCAGGACGTGGCACCCTCCACGATCAGCTTCTCCCTCCTGGAGGGCGGCGCGTTCGACGTGGCCGTCACGGTCCGCCGTCCCGGCGTGGCGGGGGGCCTGGCGCAGGGCACCGCGACGCTGCCGCTGGACTCCTTCGAGGGCACGAGTCCCGCGCTGCCGTACGTGCACCTCATCGAGCACGTCCTGACGGGCGACCGGTCGCTGTTCACCGGCGTCGAGGGGTTGCGCGCCGCGTGGACCTGCATCGAGCGGTTCTCGCAGGACCGTCCGGAGGTCCAGCCCTACGCGCCCGGCACGTGGGGTCCCGAGAGCGTCGACGAGCTCGCGGCGCCGGGGCAGTGGTTCCTGCGCTGACGGAGCGCCTGACGGCGGGGGGCGTGCGGGTCCGGCCCGCGGTGGACGGTGACGCGGGGGAACTGCTCACCGTCCAGCGGGCCGCGTTCGTCGCCGAGGCCCAGCGCTACGGCGACCCGTTCCTGCCGCCCATGCGCGAGGACCTCGACGCGGTGCGGGCCGTCCTGACCGACCCGGCCGTCGTCGTCCTCGTCGCCGCGACCGCGAGCGGGCGCCTCGTGGGCGGCGTCCGCGTCCGCCTCGACGGCGACGTCGGCCACGTGGGCCGGCTCGCCGTCGCGCCCGACCGGCAGCGCGAGGGGATCGGCACCGCGCTGCTGACCGCTCTGGAGGAGGCCCTGCCGCCGTCGGTCCACCGGCTCGCCCTGTTCACCGGTGGACGGTCGACGGCGACGGTCGCCCGCTACGAGCGGGCCGGGTACGTGCGGGTGCAGCGCGAGCCGTCGGTCGACGACCGGGGCGTGCCCCTGGCCCACCTGGAGAAGGAGCTCAGGCCGCCAGCGTGAGCGTGGCGCGGCGGGCCAGCACGAACGGCCGCACGAGCAGCTGGCCGGGCACGCCGAAGCGACCGGCGTGCAGGGCGCGCGCCACCGCCAGCGGCGGGCAGCGGCGGGACAGCACGACCCCCGCGAGCACGACCGTGACGGCCGAGCACACCACGACCGAACCCTGCCCGGTCGCCAGGCCGTAGACCGTCCACAGCGTCGCGGACACCTGGGTCAGGACGAACGTCGACGGCGCCAGGCCGGTCAGCGGTGCGCGGCGCAAGACGGTGACGATCTGCGGCAGCATCTTCACGAGCGAGACCGTGGTCCCCAGCACCCCGACGACGACCGGGCCACCGAGCACGAACGCCGCGGCGACCACCGGGACCCAGGCGCTGACGGCGGCGACCGCGTGCCGCAGCGGCACGTGCAGGCGGCGACCGGCGAGCACGACCGTGACGACCGCGCACACGACGCCGGGGACGTTCGCCAGGAGCTGCGCCGGGTCGAGGAGGGCGACGCCGTAGCTGAGCCAGGTGCCCGACGCGAGGGCCCCCAGCACCGCGGAGGAGTACGACAGACCGGTCGCGTCGGGGTCCTTCAGCAGACGCAGGACCTGGGGGACACCGGTGAGGACGCCGAGACCGGCGGCGAGCAGACCGAGCAGGGGGACGAGGGACGCGAAAGGCACGTGCCTGTGCATCGACTGGTACCGGGTCCCGCCTTGAGCCCGGTCACGCCGCTGCCGGGGTGAGAGCTGGCTCACACCCCAGCGGGCGGCGCGGTCAGGACCGGTGCGCGACCTGGGCGGGGACGTGCGCGGGGGCGTGGACGAGGGAGTCGGACCCGGGGGAGACCAGGCGCACCTTGGGCAGCGCGTCGGGGTGCTCGCGCTGCAGGAACCCCACGAGGTCCTCGCGCACGGCGCAGCGCAGGTCGAACAGGTCGCCACCGGAGTCGGCGCTGACGAGGACCCGCAGCGTCACGGCCTGCGGGCTCGTCTCGGTGACGGCGACGGAGAACGTCTGGCCGTTGAAGAGCTCGTGGGCGCGGACGAAACGCTCTGCGCGGGAACGGACCTGCTCGACCGGGACCGTCCAGTCCACCGACAGTTCCACGGCGCCGATGATGTCGGCGGAGTTCCGCGTCCAGTTCACGAACGGGGTCGTCGTGAAGTACGTCGAGGGCAGGATCAGCCGGCGCTGGTCCCACAACCGCACGACGACGTAGGTCAGCGTGATGTCCTCGATGTTGCCGTACTCGTCCTCGATGACGACGACGTCGTCGACGCGCACGGCGTCGGTGAAGGCGATCTGCAGACCGGCGAACACGTTCGCGAGCGACGTCTGCGCGGCCAGACCGGCGACGACGGACAGCAACCCCGCCGAGGCCAGGACGCTCGTCCCGATGCCGCGGGCGCCGGGGATCGTCAGCAGCATGGCGGCGACCGCCACGACGATGATGAGCGCGACCACGAGGCGCTTCACGAGGGCCACCTGCGTGCGGCGCTGCCGCTGCCGCCGGTTGTCGGCGACGTCGATGCGGTAGCGCAGCAGGAGCACGTCCTGCACGACGTTCGCGGCGACGATGGCGAGCCCCGCCCCGAACGCGACGGCGACCAGCCGCAGGACCGTCAGCGTGGGTTCGCGCCAGTCCGCGGGCTGGGTGTAGATGCTCAGCGAGGCGATGGCCGCGATCGTGCCGAGGAACCCGGCGAGCGGACGGCGCCCGCGCTGGGCCAGCGTGGCGAGGATCTCGTGCTTGCGGCCCAGCCGGCGCACGCCGAGGGCGACGAGCTCGCCGACGGTCGCGGCCAGGGCGGCGGCCACGAGGGCGACGCCGATCGTGAGCCAGACGGAGGTGCTGATCGAGAACGGGATGGGAACTCCTGCGGTCGGTCGAGTGTGGACATCGACGTCCTGCGGACCGGACCCACCGTAGGCGAGGTTCATCCGGGCAGCCAGCTCACCTTCCCGACGAGGGCTGCGTACCCGACGAAGGCGACGACGTCGATGGCCGTGTGCGCGACGACGAGCGGCGTCGTCCGGCCCCACCGCTGGTAGACCCAGCCGAAGACCAGACCCATCGCGACGTTGCCCACGAAGCCGCCGACGCCCTGGTACAGGTGGTAGGACCCGCGCAGCAGCGCGCTGACCAGCAGCGCCGGGAACCAGCGGAAGCCCAGCTGGGACAACCGGTGCAGCAGGTACCCGGCGACGAGCACCTCCTCGAGGATCCCGTTCTCGGCCGCCGCCATGACCGAGACGGGCACGGCCCACCAGGTGTCCGGCAGGGTCGAGGCGGCCACGTTGGTGTTCAGCCCCGCCGACCGCGCGCCCAGGTACAGCAGCAGCCCGCAGCCGCCGATGACGGCTGCCAGGCCCAGACCGGCGAGCACGTTGCGGCCGAGCCGGTGGCCGTCGAAGCCCAGGGTCCGCAGCGATCGTCCGTCCCGGGCCAGCAGGTAGCCGACGAGGAAGACCGGCGCAAGCCCCGACGCGATGGACACCAGCTGCAGCGCCAGGTCCAGCCAGGGCCGGTCCGGGGCGTAGCTGCCCAGGACGGTCGAGGTCTGGGCGTTGATCGCGACCGGCGCGGTGAGGATGCCGACGAAGCTCACGAGCGCCCGCACCCCGCTCATCCCCAGGGAGACCGCGAAGACCGCGACGACCTCCCAGACCAGCAACCGGCGGGCGCGCGCGTCGGTGACGACGTCCGCGCGCGGCCACGCGGCGGGGGCGAGGTTCACGACCGGGTCACCGGTCGCCCAGGTGCTCCAGGGCCGCCGCGTGCAGCAGCCCGTTGGAGGCGACGGCGTTCCCGCCGTGCGGTCCGTCGACCCCCGCGCGGGACGTGAAGCGCCCCCCGGCCTCGGTGACGATCGGCACGAGCGCGGCCATGTCGTGCAGCGCCAGCTCCGGTTCGGCGGCGATGTCGACGGCGCCCTCCGCCAGCAGCATGTACGACCAGAAGTCGCCGTAGCCGCGGGTGCGCCACACCGCGCGGGTGAGGTCCAGGAAGCGGTCGAGCGAACCGCTGTCCTCCCAGCCGGACAGCGAGGAGTAGGCGAGCGAGGCGTCGGTGAGGGAGGACACCGAGCTCACCGAGATGCGCGTGGCCGAGGACAGGCTGCGGCCCGTCCACGCGCCCGAACCGGTCGCCGCCCACCAGCGGCGCCCCAGCGCCGGGGCCGACACCACGCCGACCACGGGGACGCCGTCGTCGAGCAGCGCGATGAGGGTGGCCCACACGGGCACCCCCCGGACGAAGTTCTTCGTGCCGTCGATGGGGTCGACCACCCACTGCCGGGCGCCGTGGCCGACGAGGCCGAACTCCTCGCCGAGCACGGCGTCCCGCGGCCGGGTGCGCTTGAGCTGGGAGCGGATGAGCTCCTCGGCCGTGCGGTCCGCGTCGCTGACGGGCGTCAGGTCGGGCTTCGTCTCCACCTGCAGGTCCTGGGCCTTGAACCGGTCGGTCGTCAGGCCGTCCACCTGGTCGGCGATGACGTGCGCCAGGCGCAGGTCGTCGTCGTAACGTGGCCGGGTGGGGGAGACGGGGGGTTGCGACACGCCGCGAACCTACCGCTCGGTGGGTCCCTGGCCGCGGTCCCGCGCGGACTGACCCGTTCAGGTGACGTCCAGGGCTGTCGAGGATCCTGGGGACCGGGTGGACGCACCCGGTGGACACGACCCCAGGGTCGAGGAGGAGGACGACGCATGGCCGGCACGACGGACCGGGTCGAGGAGCTGCCCGAGGACCACTTCGAGGACGGCCCGCTCGCGGGGGACGAACCCTCCGGACACCTGTCCGCCCTGCCCGTGTCCCGGCGCACCCGCGGTCTGCTGCTCCTGCTCGGCGGGGTCCTCGGCTTCGTCGCGGCGTTCACCCTGACGGTCGAGAAGATCAGGCTGCTGCAGGACCCCGGCTACGTCCCCAGCTGCAGCATCAACCCGATCATCTCCTGCGGCAGCGTCATGGAGACCCACCAGGCGGCGCTGTTCGGCTTCCCGAACCCGCTCATCGGGATCGCGGCCTTCGCGGTCTCGACGTTCCTCGGGGTCCTCGTCCTGTCGCGCGTGGCGTTGCCGCGCTTCGTCGAACGCGGCTACCTCCTCGGCATCACGCTGGGGATGGTCTTCGTCGGGTGGCTCATCAGCCAGAGCCTGTACTCGATCCACGCGCTGTGCCCGTACTGCATGGTCGTGTGGGCCGTCGTGATCCCCACCTTCTGGACGCACGTGGCCGACGCGCTGGACCGCGGGCTGCTGCCTGTCCCGGCCGGGGCGCGGGGGGCCGCCCGCGTCGTCGTCGACTACCGCGTCCTGCTCATCGTCCTCAGCTACGCGGCCGTCCTGGTCATGGTGGGCACGAAGTTCTGGAGCTACTGGAGCACGCTGCTCTGAGCCCTGCGCCTCACGGGGCCACGACGACGACGTCGCGGCCCGCGTCCTTGGCGCGGTAGAGCGCGGTGTCGGCGCGGGCGAGCACGTCGGTCAGCTGCTCGCCCTCGCGCAGCACCGCGACGCCGACGCTGACGGTGACCTGCAGCTGCTGGCCGCGGACCTCCACGGGGGTGCGGCGCACGCCCTGGCGCAGCCGTTCGGCGACCTCGCGCGCGTCGAGCGTCCCGTGCGCCTCGTCGGCCGGGCTCGTGACGACGACCGCGAACTCCTCGCCCCCGTAGCGGCCCAGGACGTCGGTCTCGCGCGTCTCGTGCTGCAGCCGGCGCGCCACCGTGGTCAGGACCTCGTCGCCGGCGGCGTGGCCGTAGGTGTCGTTCACGGACTTGAAGTGGTCGACGTCCACCATGACCACGGCGACGGTGCGGCCGGTCGCGGCCCGGCGCACCCGCTGCTCGCCGAGCCGGAGCAGGTGACCGCGGGTGGCGACGCCGGTGAGGGAGTCCGTGCGGGCCAGGTGCTCGACCTGGGCGAACAGGCGCGCGTTCTCCAGGCCGATGGCGGCGGGGGCGGCCAGGGCCTCGGCCACGTGGGTGCGCGCCGCCGGCCCGTCGGGGCCGCCCACCAGGACGAGGGCCTCGGCGACCTGGCCCGTGCGGTCCTTCAGCGGCACGACCAACCACGGTGACGGCAGTTCCTCGGCGGGGTCGGGCCGCTCGGCCGCCGGTCCGGTGGCCAGGTCCAGCAGACCGGCCAGCCGGGAGGGCAGGCGCCGCTCGCCGATGCCATCGCCGGTCACCGCGTGGGCGCTCTCCAGCAGCGCGGCGCAGTCGGCCTCGCCCTGCCAGTCCCGGCTCCAGGCGACCTCCCGGACCGAGGGGGCCGCGGCGGCGGCGACGAGGGCGGGCGGGTCGGCGTGCAGCGCCGGGCCCGCGGCGACCGGGACGAGGGCGGCGCGGCGGCCGCCGAGCTCGGTGAGGGCCGAGCGCACGAGACGCCGCCGGACGGTGGGCAGGTCCAGGCTGCCCGAGACCTCCTCGGTCACGCGGCGGACGGCCTCGGCCAGGTCGCGCTCGCGCTGGGCGCCGTGGACCTCGATCTCCAGCCGGGCGGCGCGCGCGGTCTCCAGCGACGCGGCGACCTGACCGGCGATCAGCTGCAGCAGCTCGACGTCGCCGCGGCCGAACGCCCCCTGCGCGACCGTGCTCACGGCCGACAGCACGCCCGTGCGGCGGCCGCGCACGAGCAGCGGGACGGCCACGACGCTGCGGGCCACCTCGTCCGCGCTGTGCGCGCCCCGGGCCGAGGCGGCGGCCGCGGACTCCAGCGCCCCCCGCACGACCGGGCGGCCCGTGCGGGCCGCCCGCGCGGCCGCGGGGTCGACGGGGCCCTGGTGCGGCAGGTCGGTGCCGGCGCGCGTGCGTCCGGCGAAGACGACGAGCTCGTCGTCGGGGTCGAGCACCGCGAGCACGGCGCGGTCGGCCCCGAGCACCTCGCAGGCCTGGTCCAGCGCGAGCCGGACGACGTCCTGCGGGTCCAGGACCTGGGCCGCGTGGCCGACGTCGCGCATGGCGGACAGCAGGCGCCGGCGCCGTCCCGGCGCGGGGGTCCAGGAACCGCCCGCGGCCGCCCCGGGCCCGGAGGGCTGGGTGGGGGCGCGGTCGGCGCGACCGCGCTGCACGAGCGTCACCCAGCCGTGCTTCTCGGCCAGGGCCGTCGCCATCCACCGCAACCGCTCGGCGTCGGGGTGCGCGCCGGTCTGCTCCAGCAGGTCGGCCCGCAGCAGCAGGACGTGGTGGTCCACGAGGGGGGCGTCGAGCCGGCTGGCCCGGACCTCGGCGCGGCGCAGGAGCAGCCGGGCCCGGGTGGGGGCGCCCAGCGCGTGCAGCGCCGCGGCCCGCACGACGTCGACGTGGGCGGCCTGCACGGCGCTGCCGCGGCCGGCGTGGCGCACGCCGCCGCGCGCCAGTGCGCGCAGCGCCTCCCGCACGTCCCGTTCGCGGTCCTGGACCCGGCCGGCGTCGCCCGCGTCGGCCGCGGCCCGCAGCTGCGCGATCCGCCCGCGGACGACGAGCACCAGGGCCCAGCGGACCTCGCTCGCCCCGCGCAACGGTGTGCGGCGGGCCGCGCGCAGGACCTGCCGGGCCACGGCGTCGAAGCGTTCGGTGAGGTCGACCTGCTGCACGAGCCAGTTCGTCGTCGCCAGCAGCAGGTACCAGGAGTGCAGGGGCGAGGGCTGCGGGGTGCCGGTACCGCTGGTGCCGCCAGCCGAGTCGCCGGCGGGGCCGCCGACCGGGTCGTCGGCCCTGCGCTGCAGCGCGTCCAGCACGTCACCGGCCTCACCGGGGCGGCCCTTGGCGCCCAGGACGGCGGCGCGCAGGAGCTCCAGCTCGGCCGGGACGGCGGTGTCCTCCCGCACGCGGCGCACGGCGCGCTCGTGCCAGGCGGTCGCCGCGCCGAGGTGCCCGGCCGCCAGCCGTTCCACGGCGACGGCGAGCGTCCCGGCGACGTGGGCGGGCAGGTCCAGCCACTGCCCGTCCTCCTCCAGCACGTCGGCGACGGCGCGCCAGGTCCCGCGCCGCCGCAGCCGCCGGACCCCGTCCGCCAGCCGCAACGACGCCAGGATCACCGGGTCGACCTCGGCCGCCCCGCGGGGGCAGGCGGGCGTCAGCGGACGGCCGACGAGGCTGCCCGTCCCGGGGAGCCGGACCGGCAGCAGCGTGAGCCGGCCGGTCGCGGCCTGCAGCAGCGCGGCCCGCAGCGTCCAGCGGGCGTCGCGGACGAGGTCGGCGCGCCGGGCGCGCAGCGCGTGGACCCAGGACGCGACGGCGGTCGGGGCGGCGGCGCGCGGCCTGCCCAGCTGCAGGTCGGCGGCGGCGGCCTCGCGCAGGAGCACCGCGTGGGCGCCCTCGAGCGTCGCCTGCTCGACCTCGCGCGCCGAGTCGAGCCGGTGGCGGCTGTCGTGGCGGTGGGCGCGGCGCAGCACGGTGGCCAGCAGGACCGCCAGCGACGTGAGGGCGAACGTGCACCAGCCCGCCGGACCGGTCGGGCGTGGGCTGTCGAGCGCGCCGAGACCGTCGGTCGCGGCCCGCAGGGCGCGGCCGGCGCCCGCCGCGGTGCGTTCGTGGCGGTGCACGGTCGCCAGCTCACCCAGCACGACGGCCCGGTCCACGGGGTCGCCCGCGGCGCCGGTCAGCTCCTCCAGGTGCGCCCGGGCCTCGGCGTGGCGGCCCTGCCGGGCCAGGCAGGCGGCCAGGACCCGGCGCAGCCGCGGGTCCAGGTCCAGACCCGCGGTGGCGGCCGTCTGCACGGCGTGGGTCAGCAGGGCGACGGCCGTCTCCGGCGCGGACCGGCGGGCGGCCTCGACGCCGGCGACCGCGCAGGCGTCGACGACGTCGGCGGGAGCCACGGCGTCACCGGCGCGCAGGTGCTGGTGGGCGCAGGCGAACAGGGCGTCCCGGTCGACGGGGAGGGTCTCGGCGCGCGGGTCCGGACGGCTCTCGGAGCGGGTGTCAGCGCGGGTGTCGGAGCGCAGGACGCGGGCCAGCCGGGCGTGCAGCGCCCGCCGTTCCACCTCGTCGACGCCCTCCAGGACGGCGTCGATGACCTGCTGGTGCCAGAACTCGTGCCGACCGTGCGGCAGCGCCCGCAGGAGCCGGGCCGCGACCCCCGCGGTCAGCCCGGCGTGGACAGCGTCTGCGCCCAACTGCGGCGCCGCCGCGCGCAGGACGAGGTCGTCGTCGACCGACCGGCCGCACGCGGCCGCCAGCCGCAGCACGTGCCGGTGCCCCGGCGGGAGCTCGTCGACGCGGCGCAGCAGCGCGCTGAGGAGCCGCGGCGCGACGGGGACGGCCTCGAGGGCGGCGTGCTCGAGGCGCCAGTGGCCCCAGTCCGGCAGCAGGCCACCCTCGTCGAGCAGCGTCGTCAGCAGGGCCAGCAGGGCGCCGGGGTTGCCCGCGGCGCGCGAGACGAGGGCCGTGGCCACGGAGTCGGTGACCACGGCGCCGGGCAGCCGGCGACGCACGACGGCGCGGGCGGCGGCGTCCGACAGCGGCGGCACCTCCAGCACCAGCGCCCGGGCGGTGTCGAAACCGGGGATGCCGTCGAGGTCGTCCTCGGAGGTGCGGACGCGGTCGACGAGGACGACGAGCAGCGGGAGGTCGGAGCACTCGCCCGCGACCCAGCGCAGCACCGCCAGCGTCGAGGCGTCGGCGTGCTCGGTGTCGTCGAGCACGACGAGCAGCGGCCCGGTGCGTGCGGCGTGCTGCAGCAGCTCCTCCGCGAGCGCCTGCGGGCGCGGTTCGTCCTCGCCCGTGGCCTCCGAGGACACGTCGGCGGTCGACAGGCCCGCGACCGCCATCGCCCGGCGCAGGGCGCTCAAGGGGGAGCTCGGAGACGTCGTGCTGTCGAGCACCACCGCGGCCCCGCCCTGCGCGACCGCCCTGCGGCGCAGGCGGTCCACCAGGACCGACCGGCCGGAGCCGGCCGCGCCCCGCACGAGGACGAGGCCGCCGGACCCGGCGCGGGCGCCGTCCCAGGCGGCCTCGAGCGCCACCGTCTGCCGGCCCCGCTCGAGCAGCGGTCCGTCGGCGGGGCTGGTCCAGGTGCGCCGCCCCAGCGCGATGTCGGGGGCGGTGTCGGCCGCGATGCGGGCGAGCTCGTCGGCGACGGCCGCCGCGTCGTGCGGACGGTCCTGGGGGTCGCGGGCCAGCAGCCGGCGCAGCAGCACGCCCAGCGGCCGCGGCACGTCCGGTCCGAGCCCGTCGAGGTCGAGGGGGCGCAACCGCGCCAGGCGGCGGCGCACCTGCGTCGCGTCCGCGCCCTCCACGGGGGTGCGGCCGGTGAGGCACTCCAGCAGCACGGCGCCGACGGAGTACAGGTCGGAGCGGTGGTCGACGGGGCTGCGCACGACGCCGGCCTGCTCGGGGGAGCGGTACAGCAGCGCGCCGGCCTCGGCGTCGGAGGCGTCGGCCGCGCCCGCGGTCCCGGGCTCGCGGCGGCGTCGGTCCGGCCCGTCGGGCCGGCCCGCACCGGCGTCGGACGGGGCCTCGACCGGCCACGCCGGCCCCGGGGGCGCCCCGGTGTCGAGGTGGGCCACGCCGAGGTCCACGAGGACGCCCCGGCCGGTGCGCGTCACCAGCACGTTGGCCGGCTTCACGTCGCGGTGCACCAGACCCGTCGCGTGCAGCGCGTGCAGCGCGTCGCACACGTCGACGAGCAGGCGCAGCGTGGCGGGCACCGACAGCAGCCCCGACGGCAGGTCCGCCGGGTCCGCGCCGGTCCCGCTGGCCGTCAGCGGCGGGGAGTGCAGCAGGTCCGCGAGGGACGTCCCGTCGTGGGCGTCCATGACCATGGCGAGGCGGCCCTCGACCTCGGCCACCGCGTGGACGCGGGTCAGGCCGGGGTGGTGGACGCTGGCCAGCAGGGCCGCCTCGCGGCGCAGGGTGCGGTCGGCGTCGGCGGTCTCGAGCTGGTCGCCGCGCCGGGGTCTCGTCCCCGCCCCGACGTTCGCGCCGTGGCCGGTGCGCTGGCGCTTCACGGCGTACTCGCGGTCGCCTCGGAGGGCCAGGTGCACGACGGAACCGGCGCCACGCCCGAGCTCGCGCAGGACGGTCCAGGGCGGTTCGGTGGTCCCCAGGGTCAGCGGGGGCGGAGCCGAGGCCGGCCCGGGCACGGCGGGGCGACCGGGCCCTGCGGGTCGTCCGGGCGCGACGGTGCCCTCGGGCACGGCCGCTCCGCGACCGCGGGGCCAGGTGGAGCTCACATCCCCCATGAAGAGCCGTTCCCTCGTCGCCGACCGGTCGACGGTCACCCTAGGGCATCACCTGTGGACGGCGAGTGGCCGGGGATCATGGCGCCGCGGCGTCGTCGCGCGTGCTGCGCCGGGCGGCCAGCAACCGGCGGAACGACTGCAGCCGAGCGGGCCCGGCTGCCCCCGCCCGGCCCTGCTCCACCCAGGCGTCCAGGGCGCAGTCCGCCTCGTCGTGGGTGCACCCGCGCGGGCACTCGGCCTCCCCGGGCAGCAGGTCCGGGAAGGCCCGCAGCACCGACTCCGGGGCCACGTGCGCCAAGCCGAACGAGCGGACGCCCGGGGTGTCGACGACCCAGCCGCCACCGGGCAGCGCCAGCGCGGCCATGGACGTGGACGTGTGCCGGCCCCGCCCGGTCACGGCGTTGACGTGCCCCGTCGCGCGCGCGGCGTCCGGCACGAGCGCGTTGACCAGCGTCGACTTGCCCACCCCGGAGTGCCCCACGAGCACGCTGACCCGGCCGGCCAGGCGCTCGCGGACGGCGTCCAGCCCCGCCAGCCCGTCGGGGCCGCGGGAGGTGACGACGGCGTCCAGCCCGAGGGGGGCCCACGTGTCCAGCACCTCCGACGCCGGCCGCAGGTCGCCCTTGGTCAGGCACAGCAACGGCGTCATCCCGGCGTCGTAGGCCGCGACGAGGCAGCGGTCGACCAGGCGCGAGCGCGGTGCGGGGTCGGCGACGGCCGTCACGACGACGAGCTGGTCGGCGTTGGCCACGACGACGCGCTCGATCGGGTCGGTGTCGTCGGCCGAGCGCCGCAGGGACGTGCGGCGCTCGTCGATGCGCACGATGCGCGCCAGGGTGTCCGTGGCGCCCGTGACGTCCCCGACGAGCCCGACGCGGTCGCCCACGACGACGCCCTGGCGGCCCAGCTCCCGCGCGCGCATGGCCGTCACGAGCCGTGCGTGCGCACCGCCCTCGCCGACCAGGCACGTCGAGCGGCCGCGGTCGACCGCCACGACGAACCCCGCGACGGCGTCGGCGTGGGCCGGGCGGTCCTTCGTGCGCGGCCGCGAACCCCGCCGGTTCGGCCGGATGCGGACGTCGTCCTCGTCGAAGCGACCGACGGGACCGCGCTGGCGGGGGCTCAGGCGCCGACCCCCGCGAGCATGGCCGCCCACATCCCCGGGAAGTCGGGCAGCGTCTTGCCGGTCGTCCCGATGTCCTCCACCAGCACGCCCTCGACCGCGAGGCCCAGGACGGCGCCGGCCGTGGCCATCCGGTGGTCGGCGTAGCTGCGGAACACCCCGCCGTGCAGCGTCGCCGGGTGCACCAGCAGCCCGTCGGCCGTCTCCTCGGCGCGGCCCCCCAGGGCGTTGACCTCGGTGACGAGGGCCTTGAGGCGGTCGGTCTCGTGCCCGCGCAGGTGCGCGATGCCGCGCAACCGGGTGGGGGAGCTGGCCAGCGCGGCGAGCGCCGTGATGACGGGGGCCAGTTCGCCGGCCTCGTGCAGGTCCAGGTCCAGCCCGTACAGCTCACCGGTGCCCTCGACGAGCAGGCCGTCGCGGTCGAGCGTGACCTCGGCGCCCATCTGGTCCAGGACGTCGCGCAGGACGTCGCCGGCCTGCGTCGTCGACTGCGGCCAGCCCGGGACGCGGACGCGGCCGCCGACCGCGGCGGCCGCGGCCAGGAACGGGCCGGCGTTCGACAGGTCCGGTTCGACGTGGACGTCCAGGGCGCTGATCTCGCCCGCCTCCACGAGCCAGCGGCCGGGGGTCGCGTCGTCGACGACGACGCCGGCGTCCCGCAGGACCTCCACCGTCATCTGGATGTGGGGCAGGCTCGGGATGGGCGGGCCGTCGTGGACGACCTCCAGCCCCTCGCGCGTGCGGGCGCCGACGAGCAGGAGCGCGGAGACGAACTGGCTGGAGGCGGAGGCGTCGATGCGGACGGTCCCGCCGCGCAGCCCCTCCTGCGGGCCCCGAACGGTGAACGGCAGCAGGCCGCGGCCGCCGTCCTCGACCTGCGCGCCGAGCTGGCGGACGGCGTCGACCACGGCGCCCATGGGGCGCTCGCGGGCCCGCTCGTCGCCGTCGAACTCCACGGGGGAGGAGGCGAGGGCCGCCACGGGCGGCAGGAAGCGCATGACCGTGCCGGCCAGACCGCAGTCCACGCGGACACCGCCGGTGACGGGACCGGGCCGCACGACCCAGCACTGCTCGCCCGGGCGGTCGCCGCGGTGCCCTCCCTCGGCGATCTCGGAGACGTCGGCGCCGAGGCTGCGCAGGGCGTCGGCCATGAGGACCGTGTCCCGCGAGACGAGCGGGTCGCGCAGGACCGAGGGCCGGTCGGCGAGGGCGGCGACCACGAGGTAGCGGTTCGTCAGCGACTTCGAGCCCGGCACCGGGACGACGGCGTCGAGGGGACCGGCGGCGGTGGGGGCGGCCCACAGCTCGCCGTCACCGCGCGCACCGTCACCCAGCGGACCGTCACCGGCGGCCGGGCTCGAGGGTCTGCTGGACGGATCGTTCGATGTCACGGGGGCATCCTCGCAGCCGCCCCCGACACGCAGCGAGCCACACACCGGTGTCCTGGGGACACCGGGCGTGGCCCGGGCGTCGACGAGCGGTCCTCGCGGCTCAGGTGAGCTTGGCCGCCGCGAGCTGGACGTCCTTCTTGCCGAGCTCGGCCGCGTGCACGGCCTCGTGGGCGGCGAGGCGGGCCAGGCGCTGGGCGTCGCGGCCGGCGCGCTTGCCGCGCCAGAGGGCCCCGGGCTTGCCCGCGGTGTCGGCGGCGGCCAGCAGCGCCGCCCCCAGGAGGCCGACGTCGACCAGGAAGTCGTGCAGGACCTCCTTGCGCACGCCGGAGTCCTTCTCGGACCAGAACGGGTGGTTCACGTAGGCGCTGGGGGCCGCCGTGGCCGCCAGGACGGTCGCCGCCAGCCGCGGGGCCTTGCCGAGCGCGAACAGGACGCCCGCACCCGCCATCGCGGCGCCGTTGAGCCGGACCAGCAGGACCGGGTCGTCGGGCAGGCGCAGCGGGCCGGCCGCACGGTGCACGAGCGGTTCGGCCGAGGGGGCGAGGTCACCGGCGTGCCGGAGCTGGTCGATGCCGTTCTTGATGAAGATCGCCGCCAGCATCGGTCGGGCCACTCGTCGCACCACAGTCATGGGAGTTGCCTACCGCAAACCCGTGATCACCGCGAACGCGGGCCCGCCCCGGGGCGCGTGTCGGAGGTGGCTGCCAGGGTGTGACGCATGTGCGGTCGCTACGCCCTGAGGAGAGACGTCGACGACCTCGTCGAGGAGTTCGAGGTCGACGAGGACACCCTGTCGCCGGGCGGGTCGCCGGGCGGGTCCGGTCCCGGGCCCGTCGTGACGCTGTCGACGAACGTCGCGCCGACGACGACCCCGCCGGTCGTGCTCGAGCGCTTCCGCAAGGACGAACCGGACGCCCCGCCGACGCGGTCCCTGCGCGCCCTGCGCTGGGGGCTGGTGCCGAGCTGGTCCAAGGACGCCTCCGGCGCGGCGCGCATGGTCAACGCGCGCGTTGAGTCGCTGCTGTCGAAGCCGGCCTTCGCCAAGGCCGCGGTCGCCCGGCGCTGCCTCGTCCCGGTCGACGCCTGGTACGAGTGGCAGACGAGCGGCACGGCGACCGAGGGCGGCAAGCCCCGCAAGCAGCCCTTCGCGGTCGGGGCGGCCGACGGTTCGGTGCTGTCGCTGGCCGGGATCTACGAGTTCTGGAAGGACCCGGCCAAGGCCGAGGACGACCCCACGCGCTGGCTCGTCTCCTTCGCGGTCGTCACGACGGCCGCCGAGGCGGGTCTGGACCGCCTGCACGAGCGCATGCCGGTCGTGGTGCCGCGGGACCTGCGCGACGCCTGGCTGGACCCCTCCCTCGACGACGCCGACGACGTGCAGTCGCTGCTCGACGCGGTCCCGCGCGACCTCTTCCTCGGCGGGGCGCTTCAGGCGCACCCCGTGTCCCGGCGGGTCGGCAACGTCCGCAACACCGACCCCGACCTCCTCGACCCGGTGCCCCTGGACGAGCTCGAGGGCGTGGTCGACCTGCGCACGGGCGAGCTGCTGGGTGGCTGACGAGGCGCGACCCGGCCCCGGAACCCGCGCAGCGGCCTGGAATGGTGGCGCCGGTCACGGCGTTGACCCGGTCATGCCGTTCGCCCCAGCCCTCGAACCCGCACGCGAGTCAGCGCGCCGGATCGAGCCGCGCACCCCGGCCCGGGGTCCGCTCGGCCCGCCCGGTCGACGGCCGGCGGGCAGGCCCCCGCGCGGGGGCGGTGCCCCGGCGCAGGGCCTAGGCTCGAGCGCGATGACCGAACAGACCGCACGGGTCGCCACCGAGGACCCGGCCGAGATCCTGGCGCAGGAGACGGCCGACGAGCGCGCCGCGCGCTTCGAGCGCGACGCCCTGCCGTTCCTGGACCAGCTGTACTCCGCCGCGCTGCGCATGACCCGCAACC
Source organism: Kineococcus endophyticus (assembly GCF_040796495.1). NCBI lineage: Bacteria > Bacillati > Actinomycetota > Actinomycetes > Kineosporiales > Kineosporiaceae > Kineococcus > Kineococcus endophyticus. The sequence continues at coordinate 118,190 of NZ_JBFNQN010000011.1, forward strand.
CGGCCGACGCCGAGGACCTCGTCCAGGACGCCTTCGCCAAGGCCTACGGCGCGTTCCACCAGTTCACGCCGGGGACGAACCTCAAGGCGTGGCTGTACCGGATCCTGACGAACACGTACATCAACACGTACCGCAAGAAGCAGCGCGAACCCCAGCAGTCCCACTCGGACGAGATCGAGGACTGGCAGCTCGCGCGGGCGGAGTCGCACACCTCCCGGGGTCTGCGCTCGGCCGAGACCGAGGCGCTGGACCACCTGCCCGACTCCGACGTCAAGCGGGCGCTGCAGCAGGTGCCCGAGGACTTCCGCCTCGCGGTCTACCTCGCCGACGTGGAGGGGTTCGCGTACAAGGAGATCGCCGAGATCATGGGCACCCCGATCGGGACGGTGATGTCCCGGCTGCACCGCGGTCGTCGTCAGCTGCGTGAACTCCTGCGCGACTACGCCGTCGACCGCGGCGTCTCGGGGGCTGCGCCCAGCACGGAGGGAGCGTCGTGAGCACGTCCGAGGAAGTCACTCCCGACGAGGCGCAGACCGAGGTGTCGCGCTGCCGCGAGGTGCTCGACCGAGCGTTCGAGTACCTCGACGGCGAGATGCCCGACCTGGACTGCGAGAAGCTGCGCGCCCACCTCGAGGACTGCGCCAGCTGCCTGGCCCAGCTCGCCGAGGACGAGAAGCTCAAGCAGGTCATCCGGGACGGCTGCCCGTGCGAGGAGGCCCCCCAGACGCTGCGGGCGCGCATCCTCGTCTCGATCACCGAGGTCAGCGCGGTCTCGTCGAGCACGCCGCTGCGCTGAGCGACGCACGCACCACGAGGGCCCCGGATCCGACTGGATCCGGGGCCCTCGTCCTTCTGGTGCGCGTCCTCAGGCGTTGGGGCGCTTGCCGTGGTTCGCGGCGTTGCCCTTGCGCGAGCGGCGCTTGCGGCCTCGCTTGCTCATGGCGGTCCTCCTCGTCGTGCGGTCGAACGGGTCCGTGCAGGGCCTGCGGTCGTGCTGGGTGCAGACCTGCTCCGCCATCCATCGTCCCACGGGGTGAGGAGTGCTCAAGGTCGCCCCCGCCCCTCCCGATGAGGCAACGGTGACGATCACGCAGGGGACCGAGGAGTCGCGCAGCGCCGGGCACGTGGCCGCGCCGACGGACGTGCTCATCACGCCGTACCTGCGGGCCCTGGTCGACCTGCGCGGGTCCGACCTGCACTGCAAGGCCGGGTCCCCGCCCCGCATCCGGATCGACGGCCGGCTCCGCTCGCTACAGGCGCCGCCGCTGACCCCCGACGTCACCGAGCGGATGCTCGAGCAGATCCTGCGCCCCGACCTCGTCGAGGAGTTCTCGCGCACCAACGAGGCCGACTTCGCCTACAGCCTCCCCAACGGCGCGGGCCGCTTCCGCGTCAACGCCTTCCGCCAGCGCGGGTCCGTCGGCCTCGTGCTGCGGCGCGTGGCCGCCCAGGCGGTGCCGTTGTCCGGTCTGGGCGTCCCGCCCGTCATCGAGCAGCTCGCCCTCGAGCACCGCGGGCTGCTGCTCGTCACGGGGCCGACCGGTTCGGGCAAGACGACGACGCTGGCCGGGATGATCGACCACATCAACAAGGTCCGCGAGAGCCACATCGTGACGATCGAGGACCCGATCGAAGTGCTGCACACCGACAACCGGTCGATGATCAGCCAGCGCGAGGTGCGGCTGGACACCGCCGACTTCACCACGGCGCTGCGGGCGGCCATGCGCCAGGACCCCGACGTCATCCTCGTCGGGGAGATGCGCGACCAGGAGACGGTCAAGGCGGCGCTGTCGGCGGCCGAGACCGGCCACTTCGTCATGTCGACGCTGCACACCATCGACGCGGCCGAGACGATCTCGCGCATCATCGACTTCTTCCCCCCGCACGAGCAGAAGCAGGTGCGGCTCGCCCTCGCCGGCTCGCTGCGCGGCATCGTCTGCCAGCGCCTCGTCCCCCGCGCCGACGGGGCCGGCCGCTGCGTCGTCATGGAGATCTGCATCAACACCGGCCGCATCGCCGACGCGATCACGGACCCGGACAAGACGAGCCTGATCACCGACCTCATCAAGGAGGGCCAGTACTACGCGATGCAGACGTTCGACCAGCACCTCGTCGCGCTGGTCCGCGACGGCGTCGTCACCCTCGAGGACGCGCAGAGCGCCGCGTCCAGCCCGCACGACCTGGCGGTCGAGCTGCGGCGCCTGGGGATCCTGGCCTGACGGCCGCCGCCCTCACGGCGTGAGGGCGGCGGACAGCACGTCCGCCGCTCGCTCGCGGTCGCCCGTGACGACCAGACCCGGGTCGGTCGGCGGGGTGCGGCCCCAGAGCAGCCGCAGGAGCGCGGCGTCGGGGCCGGCCACCTCGGCGACCACGGGCCCGGAGCCCAGCACCCACCGCCGCGAGCCGGCGAGGCGCACCGCCACCTCCGGCGCCGCGGTGCGCCCGAGCCGGACCTGGCGGGGCAGCAGCGTGTCGAGGACCTCCTCGACGGCGTCCGCGACCTGCGCCCCGGAGCCGGTGCGCGGAGCGCCGGCCGCGTCGGCGAGGTCCCAGGCGTGCAGGAGCGTCTCGTGGGCCTGCCGGCGGTACCAGTCGCCGGCCGTCCCGGCGCCGGTGAGGGTGGTGCACGGTCGAGAGGGGTCCTCGTCGAGCGCGACGAGCAGGTCCGCCGCCGCGGCCGCGTAGGCCCCGGCCGGGTCGTCCGCCGGTGCGGGGTCGTCGTCCGCGGGGACCGGAGCACCCGGTGCCGTCCGGCTCATCGCCGCCGCCCAGCGGTGCACACCCGTCAGGTGGGTGACGACGTCGAGGGCGGTCCAGCCCGGGCACCCGGGCACGACCGCGGTCGGCGGGGCCGTCCGGGCGAGGGCGAGGAACTCCGCCTGCCGCGCGAGGAGGGCGGCGCGGTGCGGCGCGGTCACGGGCGGGGCCGGGGGACGGGGCCGTCCTGGGACCACTCGCGCGAGGTCCGGGTGTCGGCGCCGACGAGGGGTGCGGCGACGGCCAGCACCACGAGCACGATGAGCACCGCGAGGGCGGTGAGGTCACTGGACACGCGTCCAGCGTCGTCCGGCGGGACCGGCCGGACGAGTGGCAGCTCTGCCGAGGTTCGCCCAGATCCTGCCAAGGTCGCCGGACGCTGGCACACTGCTCGGCATGGCGACCAGCGGTGACCTGCACGACGTGGCGGTGGTCGTCGACGAGGGGTTCTCGGCGTTCGAGTTCTCCGTCGCCTGCGAGGTGTTCGGCATCGACCGCACCGAGGAGGGCGTGCCCTCCTTCCGGTTCGCCGTGTGCACGCAGGACGACGGTCCGGTCGCCTCGCGGCAGGGTTTCAGCCTCACCGCCGACCACCGGCTCGACCGGCTGGACGAGGCGGACCTCGTCATCGTCACCCCGACCAAGCGGGGTTTCGGCCCGCCGACCCCCGAACTCGTCGAGCGGCTGCACGCAGCCGTCGACCGGGGCGCGACGGTGGCCAGCTTCTGCAGCGGGTCCTTCACCCTCGCCCACGCCGGCCTCCTCGACGGCCGCCGCGCCACGACGCACTACCTCTACGCCGCGGAACTCGCGCGCCGCTTCCCGCTCGTGGAGGTCGTGCCCGACGTGCTCTACGTCGAGGACGGGCCGGTCGCCTCCAGCGCGGGCACGTCCGCGGGGATCGACCTGTCTCTGCACCTGGTCCGCAAGCACCACGGGACGGCCGTGGCGACGGCCATCGCGCGGCGGATGGTCGTGCCCCCGCACCGCGACGGCGGGCAGGCGCAGTACGTCGAGGCGCCCGTGCGGCCCTGCGCGGACGAGTCCCTCGCCGCTGCACTGGACTGGGCCGCAGGCCATCTCCACACCGAGATCGACGTCGCGGCCTGGGCGCGGGCGGCGGCGATGTCCCCGCGGACGTTCGCCCGCCGGTTCCGGGCCGAGACGGGCGTCACCCCGCACCGCTGGCTGCTCGAACGCCGGGTTGCGGCCGCCCGGTTGCTGCTGGAGGAGGGCGACCAGAGCGTCGACGACGTGGCTCGCCGCTGCGGTTTCGGGTCGGCCGCCATGCTGCGCCAGCACTTCCTGCGGCTCGTCGGGACGACCCCCACCGCCTACCGGCGGGCGTACCGGGGGGCGCGGTCACCGGCTGCGGTGCGGCTGCTGCCGGCCGGCGCATGAGGTTCCTGCGCCGCCTGTTCGCCGACGTCCACACCCGCCTGCAGGGCCACGACCTGTTCCTGGTCTCGGCGGGCGTGACGTTCTACGCGGCCATCGCGCTCGTGCCCTCGCTGGTCGTCGTGGTCCGGTTGCTGGCGGCCGTCATCGGGCCCGACCAGGTGCTGCGCCTCGCCGACGCGGTGGGCCGCGCGCTGCCCACCGCGCAGGGGGCCGGCGTCGTGGTGCGCGACCTCGCCGAGACGGCCGTCGACGTGGGCTGGGTCGCCGTCGTCGTCGCCCTCATCCCGGCCACCGTGTACGGGGAGGGGCTGCGCCGGGGTTTCGCCCGCATCAGCGTCCGGCACCCCGAACCCGCGCCCGTCGCCGTGCGGGGACGGGTCGGGGCCTGGGCCGTCCGGGCGCGCGCCCTGCCGTTGCTGCTGCTCGCGCCCGCGGGTTTCCTCGCGGTGCTGGAGGTCGCGCCGTTCCTGGTGCGGTTGTTCGGCTCCGGGACGCCCGGCAGTTCCGCGCTCGCCGTCTACGTCGCCCTGAACGTCGACTGGCTCGTCGTCTCGCCCGTCCTGCTCTACGTCTACAAGGTGCTGGGCCCGGTGGGCACGGGCTGGTGGGCGGCGCTGTGGGGCGCCTACTCCACGGGGGCGTTCGTGTCGGGTTTCCTGCAGGGTTTCGTGCTGTTCCTCGCGATCCCCGTCGACCTCGGTGCACCCTTCGGCGGGTACACCCAGGTCGGGGCGGCCGTCGCGGTCTGCCTGTGGCTGTGGGTGTTCACGGCCCTGACGGTGTACGGGTACGCGGTGACGCTGGAACTCCAGCGCCACCGCGACCGCCGGCTCGGCCGGGTCACCGAACCCGCTCAGCGCAGGGTGAACTGACGCACCTGGTCGTCGAGGGAACCGGCGACGGCGGCGAGTTCGCCGACCGAACCCCGCACGGCGCGGACCTCGTCGGTGGTGCCCTGCACCGCACCCGCGGTCCCGGCGAGCGCCGAGGCGATCCCGGAGGAACGGCCCGCCGCGGTGTGCAGGGTTCCGCTGACCGACGTCGTCGTGGCGAGCTGCTCGGCCACGGCCGCCGCGATCGTCGCCTGGAGCTCGTCGATGTGCGCGATCGTCTCGGTGATGCGGGCGATGTCCGAGCGCACCGCGGCCGCCTCGGACTGCACGGCGGTCAGCGTCGGGGCGATCTCCTCGGTCGCCTGCGCCGTCTGCCGGGCGAGTTCCTTGACCTCCTCGGCGACGACGGCGAACCCGGCGCCGGCCTCGCCCGCGCGGGCGGCCTCGATGGTCGCGTTGAGCGCCAGCAGGTTCGTCTGCGCGGCGATGGCCGTGATGGTGCGCAGCACGTCCGCGATCTGCTGGGAGCTGCCGCCGAGGCGTTCGACGGTGCCCGTCGCGGTCTGGGCGAGCTGGACGGCGTCGGCCGCGACGACGGTGACGTTGCTGGCCGTCGCGGAGACCTCGTCGGCCGCGGCGCGCAGCTGCTCGACGGCCGCCGAGACCTCGTGGACCCCGTCGGAGACCGTGGTGGCGTCCCCGGTGACCTGGGTGATCTCCGAGGCGGTGGTCTCCGCGGCGCCGGCGAGGCGGTCGCTGGCGCCGTCGAGTGAACCGGCGGCCTGCGTGACGCGGGCCGCGCCGGCGCTCACGGCCGCCAGGGCGTCGCGGACGGCGTCGGTGGCCTCGTCGAGGGCACGGCCCATGGTGCCGATCTCGTCGTCGCCGTGGCGTTCGCCCGGGGCCAGGGTGGTCGCCGACAGGTCGCGGGCCGCGACGCGGCGCAGGACGTCGGTGAGGCGGCCGATGCGGCGCACGAGGGTCCGGGCGAGCAGGGCGATGACGGCCGCCATGAGGACGGCGATGCCCAGGCCCAGCAGCGCCGTGTGCCGCACGAGGGCGGCCCCGCCCTCGGTGACGCGGCCGGTGACGGCGGCGGTGTCGGCGTCGGGCAGCCAGCTCGTGACGACCCAGTTGTAGGCCGGGTAGCGCGAGACGCCGACGGTGTAGCTGCCCGAGGCGAGCCGCACGGTCGTCGTCGTGGTCCCGTCGGCGGGCAGCGCCTTGGCGGCGGCCAGGATGTCCTTGACGTAGGCCTTGCCGTCGGCGTCGGTCGCGTCGGCCATCGGCTGGCCGTCCTGGGCGCCGTCCGGGGCGACGACCGCGGTCCCGGCGCTCGCGGCGGCGTCGGAGAACACGGCGTAGAACCCGTTGCTGCCCAGGGTGGACGCGGACAGGGCCTGGCGCAGCGACGCCGTGACGTCGGCCTGCGGGAGCCCGACGAAGACCGCACCGACGACCTCGTCGCCGACCTTCAGCGGGGCGTAGACCGTGACGTACGGCTTGTCCACGACGGTCGCGGTGCCGTGGTAGGTGTTCCCGGCCAGCAGGGAGGCGACGACGGCGTTCTTGCTGCCGTCCGCGCCCGTGGCGGGGATGTAGGTCCCGATGGCGCGCGAGCCGCTCGTGCCGACGACGGTCGTCGCGACGCGGAGCATGTCCCCGGCGTCGTTCATCTTCTGGAAGACGGTGACGGCGGCGCCGGTCAGGCGGGCGGACTCGTCGATGGCCGGCACGAGGGCCTGCGGGTCGGCCTGCTGGCCCAGCCACGTGCCGCCGAACTCGAGGCGAGGCAGCGTGACGGTGGTCTTGTCCTTGGTGACCTGGTTCGTCGCGGTCCACGTCGCCGACTCCCCGGCGTCCAGCCGCGCCGCACCGAACTGGCCGAGGCGGTCGGAGGTGACGCGCAGGTCGGAGTCCAGCCAGTTCTGCACGGCCGCAGCCTGGGCCGCGACCGTCGTCTGCACCTGGGAGCCGGTGTCGCGCAGGGACCGTTCGGACATCGCCCGCACGTCACCGGACGTGTCGCCGGACAGGTCGTGCACCTGCAGGGCGGACAGACCGCTCATCAGGCCGGCGGTGACGACGACGGCGCCCACACCGGGCAGGAGGAGTTGCGAACGCAGCGAGCGGGGACGGAGGGAGAAGACCACGACCCTGGATCGGCCGTGACCAGCTAGAACCTGAGTAGAACGTCTCAGCGCACGGCCGTGGTGCCCTCGCGGTGGTCGCCGGTCCGCCCGTCGACGAGTTCGCGCAGGACGTCCACGTGCCCGGCGTGCCGCGCCGTCTCCTCGACCATGTGCAGCAGCACCCACCGCAGCGTGACCGTCGCCCCGTGCCAGGCGGTCCCGCGCTCGGTGATCTTCAGCTCGCGCACGACCTCGTCGGCCGCCGCGCGGGCGCGCTCGTAGTACGCGAGGACGCCCTCGGTCGTCTCCCAGGGGTGGATGCGCCAGTCGGCCTGCGGGTCCTCGTCCAGGACGGCGGACGGGATCTCGTCGCTGGGACGCCCGAAGGTCGAGCAGAACCATCCGTACTCGACGCTCGCGAGGTGCTTCACCGTGCCGAGGAGGGTGATCTCCGAGCCCACGACCCGTCGCCGCAGCTGCTCGTCGTCCAGGCCCTCCAGCTTCCACAGGACGGCTTCGCGGTGGCGCTGGAGGCTGGCCACCAGGCTCGGCTTCTCTCCCGCCGTGTACGGAACGAGCGTCATGCCGGCGAATCTACGGGGGCGCCCAGGCCTCGGCCACACCTGCGGGTGTCGGGGACGATGTGTCCGTGGAGGAACCCGACGGGGACCGCGCGGCGCGCGCCATCGCGCACGTCCGGGCCCGGGCGCGCGGTGGTCCGCTGCCCCCCGACGTCCGCGTGACCGTGCACTTCCACCCCGACCGACCGGCCGGCGTCGACCGGTCCGGCCAGCCGCGCACGACGCTGGAGGCGATCGCGGCCGACGGTGTCCACCTGTCGCAGTTCGCGACCGGGACGAGCGGCGGCGGGCTCACCGCCCACCCGGGCGGGGACCGGTGGGTCTGGGAGAGCCGGCTGTTCGGCGGCGCCTACGACGACGCGCCGCCGCGGGAGCGTCCGGTGTACGGCTCGCTCGACCACCGGCACCTGCCGGCCGGGGGTTCGGTGCGGTTCGGGTCCGCGCACCTGCGGCTGCGGGCGGAGGTGCTGCGCCGCACCACCTCCTGCTGGCCCGACTCCGCGTTCCACCCCGTGGACGTGGGGACCGCCGACCGCTGCGACCTCCTCGGTCTGGCGGACGCGGCGAGGGGTGCCGACCCGCCGGCCGACCCGCTCGACGACTACGTGGAGGCGCACGTCCACGGCCCCCTCCTCATCGCCCGCGACGTCGAGGCGCTCGTGCTCGACCCGTCGTTCCGCGGCCCCGCCGTGCCGGGGGTCCCCGTCGAGCGGCACGCCGGGTTCGCGCTGCGCCGCAGCGACTTCACCCGTCCCGAGATCGTCGCGTACCGCGGGCCGGACGTCGCGGCCGCGGGTGCGGAGCTGGCCGCGCGGTCGGGGGGGACCCTGGACCCGGCGGGGATCGGGGCGGCCGCGTGGGCGGGGGAGCGGGCCGGGGGAGTGGACGGGCAGACCCTCAAGCGGGTCTGGCACTGCCTCGCGCGCTTCGGGTTCCGGGGGTGAGGGGTCCGGGGAACGCGGTTCTGGGACACCCACGGGGACACCGACGGGGACACCCACGGGGACACTCGTGGAACTGGGCGTGGGTGCATCCGTGAGTGTCCGCTGCGCGTCGCCGGGGCGACGTCGAGGGGCACCCACGCCTCACCCCACGTGGTGACACCGGTGGGTGTCCCGAGCGTGCGTCGTGGTGACACCGGTGGGTGTCCCGAGGCCGCGCGAGGCGACGGACCACTGGCGGCGCGCCCCCGTAGGCTGCCCCCGTGACTGCGCACGTCGACGGGTTGTTCGTCCACCCCGTCAAGGGGATGACGCCGCAGCCCCTGGACCGCGTGACGCTCACCGCGGGCCGAGGTGTGCCGCACGACCGCACGATCGCGCTCGCCCGGCCTGGTGGGGCGTACGAACCGGGGATGCAGCACGGGATCTCCAAGAGCGAGTTCTACGTCCTCGTCGCCGAGGAGCGGCTGGCGGCGCTGACGACGCACCTGGACCCGGCGACGGGGGAGTACACCGTCGACGTCCGCGGGCACCGCGTCCTGGCCGCCGACCTCGGCACCGCAGAAGGCGTGGCGCAGCTGCGGGAGTTCTACGCGCGCGTCCTCGACCTGCCGCCCGGGACCGAACCGGTCCTCGCCCGCGATCCGGGGCGCCGGTACACCGACACCGCGCACTCCTCGGACGAGGCCATGGAGTGGATCTCGGTCCTGAACCTCGCCTCGGTGCGCGACCTCGCCCAGCGAACGGGGACCGTGCTCGACCCGCACCGGTTCCGCGCCAACGTCCACCTCGACGGGCTCGACGCGTGGGCCGAGCTCGACCTCGTGGGCCGGGAGTTCTCCCTCGGCGGGGTGCGGGTGCGCGGCACGTCCCCGACCGTGCGGTGCGCCGCGACGGAGGTCGACCCGGCCACCGGCCGGCGCGACCTGCCCGTGCCGCAGCTCCTCTCGCGCACCTACGGCCACGAAGTCATGGGTTTCTACGTCGAGGTCGTCGACGGTGGGGACCTCGCGGTGGGAGACACCCTTGAGTGACGTGCAGCCCGACCCGATGCGCCTCGTCGTCGCGGACCGGACCGACCTGACGGCCGCCGTCGCCCGGTTCGTCCTGCGCGACCCCGACGGGGCACCGCTGCCGGCCTACCGCGGCGGCGCGCACGTCACCGTCACGACCCCGTCGGGGGAGCGCCGGAGCTACAGCCTCGTCGAACCCGGCGGCCGCCGTCCTCAGGAGTACGTCGTCTGCGTGCGCCGCGACGCCGGCGGCCGGGGCGGGTCGGTCAGCCTGCACGACGACGTCCGCCCCGGGGACACCCTCGAGGTGACGTGGCCCGCGAACGGCTTCTCCCTGCAGCGCGCGAAGCGATACCTGTTCATCGCCGGCGGGATCGGCATCACCCCCGTGCGGGCGCTCGTCGCCGAGGCGCGGGCCCGTGGCGGCGCGGACGTCCAGCTCGTCTACCTGACGCGCACCCGCGAGGACACCGCCTTCCTCGACGAGTTCGACGGGGCGGACGGCACGCTGCTGCACCACAGCGCCGAGCGCGGCCGCCTCGACCTGTGGCCGTTCCTGGAGCACCCCGACGACGACGCCCGCGTCTACTGCTGCGGTCCCACCGCGCTCGTGGACGAGGTGCTCGCCCTCACCGCCCACTGGCGGCCCAGCCGCGTCCACGTCGAGGACTTCGCCGGCGTCGACCCCCTCGGCGGCCGGCGCACCCCCTTCACCGTCGTCTGGGAGCCCACGGGAGCGCGGGTCGAGGTCCCGGCGGACCGCACCATGCTCGCGGCCCTGCGCGAGGCCGGGGTGGGCGTCGACGCCTCGTGCCGGTCCGGCACCTGCGGCACCTGCCGGTTGCGGCTCCTGGGCGGGGCGGCGGACCACCGCGACCTCGTCCTGACCTCCGAGCAGCGCGCCGACCACGTCATGCCCTGCGTCTCCCGCGCCCTCGACGACGAACTGCTGGTCGGTCCCTGAGCGTCGGCCCCTAGCCAGCGCCCCGCCCCGGTGGGACGCTGCGGTTCGTGGACACAGTCACCACCGACCGCATCGGCGGGCTCGCCGTGCGGCGCAGCGGGACCGGCGAACCCGTCCTGGCCCTGCACGGTTCCGGCGGCGGCCTGCACTCCCTGGCCCCGCTCGCGGCCCACCTGGACGGTTTCGAGGTGTGGCGGTTCGCCCGCCGCGGCTACCCGCCCAGCCCCAACGGCTTCGGCCGCAAGAGCTTCGAGGCCGAGGTGCACGACGTGCGGACCCTGCTGGAGACCGTCCGGGCCGTCACCGAGTCCGACGTGCACCTGCTCGGCGTCAGCTACGGGGCGACGCTCGCCCTGCACACGGCGCTCGCGGAACCGGCCGGGATCCGCTCGCTCGCCCTCGTCGAACCGCCGTTGCTGCTGGCCGGCCCGCACCTGGAGGACGTCCTCGTCCGGTACCGGGGCCTCGTGGCGGCGCAGGAGCACCGCGCCGCGGCGGACCTGCTGGCCCGGGAGGTCTCCCGCGTCCCCGAACCCCTGCTGGCCGCGATGTCGACCCTCGCCGACCCGGACCCGTTGGAGGCGGCCCGGCTGGAGGAGGGCTGGACCCACGACCTGGAGGCCCTCGCCGGCGACGCCGTCGACGTGACGCGCTGGTCGGCGCTGCGGCCGGCGGTGCCGGTCCTGCTGGCCGAGGGCGCCGACACCTGGGAACCGCTGGCCTCGGGCATGGACGCCCTGGCGGCGGCCCTCCCGCACGCCCGTCGGGTCGTGTGGGAGGGCCAGTCGCACGTCGCGGCCAGCGCCGCTCCCGGCGTCGTCGCCGGGAGCCTGCGGGAGTTCTGGCGCGGCTAGGCCGGGGGCTGGTCCTGCGCGTCGTGCAGCATCCGGGCCAGGAACGTCCGGGTGCGTTCCTCGCGCGGGTTGCCGATGACGTCGGCCGGGGCGCCGCGTTCCACGACGACCCCGCCGTCCATGAACACGACCTGGTCGGCCACGTCCCGGGCGAACGCCACCTCGTGCGTCACGACGAGCATCGTCGTGCCGTCGGCCGCGAGCTCGCGCATGACGGCCAGCACCTCGCCCACGAGTTCGGGGTCCAGCGCCGAGGTGGGCTCGTCGAACAGCATGAGCTTGGGCTGCATCGCCAGCGCCCGGGCGATCGCGACGCGCTGCTGCTGGCCGCCGGACAACTGGGCGGGGTAGTTCTGCGCCCGGTCGGCCAGGCCGACCCGCTCGAGCAGTTCGTGCGCGCGCCGGTGCGCCTCGGCCTTGGCGACGCCGCGGACCCGGATGGGCGCCTCGACGACGTTCTCCAGGGCGCTCATGTGCGGGAACAGGTTGAACCGCTGGAACACCATGCCGATGTCGCGGCGCTGCCGGGCGATCTCCACGTCGTTCAGCCGGTGCAGCCGGCCCCCGCGCTCGGCCAGGCCCACGAGGTCGCCGTCGACCCAGATGCGGCCCGCCTCGATGCGTTCCAGGGAGTTGATGCAGCGCAGGAACGTCGTCTTGCCCGACCCCGACGGACCGAGCAGGCAGACGACCTCGCCGGCGTGGACGTCGAGGTCGATGCCCTTCAGCACCTCGACCGCGCCGAAGTTCTTGTGGACGTTGCGCGCCTTCACCAGCGGCTGGGTCTGGGGTCCGTTCACTTGGCACCCCCGGGGCCCAGGGAGACGCCGGCGGCCGCGGGACGTCGCGCGGGTGTCCCGCCGTACCCGCGGCTGAACCGCTTCTCCAGGAAGTACTGCCCGACCATGAGGATCGAGGTGACGATGAGGTAGTACAGGACGGCCGCCATGTTCCCGGCCATGACCTGGTAGGTCGTGTTCTTGATCTGGCTCACCCGGAAGAACAGTTCCGTCGTGACGGGGATCGCCGCCAGCAACGAGGTGTCCTTCAGCATGGCGATGACCTCGTTGCCCGTGGGGGGCACGATGACGCGCATCGCCTGCGGCAGGACGATCCGCCGCATCGCGAGCCGCTTGGACATGCCGAGGGCCTCGGCGGCCTCGTGCTGGCCCTTGTCGACGCTGAGGAGCCCGGCGCGGGCGATCTCGGCCATGTACGCGGCCTCGGACGCGCCGAGGCCCACGATGCCGCCGAACACGCCGCCGAACAGGGCGTACAGGCTCGTCTGGGAGATCGTCAGCAGCCGCAGGTCGGGGGTCCCGAACCACTGCGTCAGCAGGAAGTCGAACGGCACGCCGATCGAGAGCCCCGTCGCGAACAGGGCGCCGAGACCGCCGGTGATGGACAGCAGGACGTAGCGCGGGACGGCCCGGAAGAACCAGGTGAACGCCCACGCCGTCCCGGCCAGCACGCGGTTGTCGGACAACCGCAGCACGGCGAGGAGAACCCCGCCGACGATGCCGATGACCATCGCGCACACCGTCGTGAACAGGGTTCCGACGAGCAGGCCGCGGATGACGATCGTCTGGTTCATCACCTCGAGGGTGAACGGCCAGTCGAACGCCGGGTTCGTCACCAGCAGGTGCACGAGCATGAGCGCGAGCACGGCGATGACGGCGAGCGCCACCCACCGCCACGGGTGGCGCACCTCGACCGCGTCGATCCGCCCGGGTCGCTCGTCCTCCGCAGCGCCCGGGCCGTCCGGGGTCGTCACGACGCGGCGGGGTTGACCGGGAACTCGGTGACGGCCCCGTTCTCCCCGCCCCACGGGGTCAGCGCGGCCTCGTACGCGCCGTCCTTCGCGATCTCCCCGAGGGCGGTCGAGATGGCCTGCGCGGCCTGCGTCTCGGCCTTGGGGACGACGATGCCGTAGGGGGCGGCGTCGTAGACGTCCCCGGCGAGCTGGAGCTTGTCGCCGGTCTGCTTGACGGCGTACGCGGCGATCGGGGAGTCGGCGAGCATGGCCTTGGACCGGCCCTGGACGACGGCCGCGGTGGCGTCCTCCTGGGAGTCGAACGACAGGACCTGGATCTCCGGCTTGCCGGCGGCCTTGCAGGCCTCCTGGCGCTTGGGCAGGTCGTCGTCGGACTGGGTGGTGCCGGTCTGGACCGAGACGGCCTGGCCGCAGGCGTTGTCGGGGTCGATGCCCTCGGGGTTCCCCTTGGCGACGACCCACTGGGTGCCGGCGTTGTAGTACTGGACCATGTTCACCGCCTCGAGCCGTTTGGCGTTGATGGTGAACGAGGAGATGGCCGCGTCGTAGCGGTTGCCGGTGACGCCGGTGATGAGGGAGTCGAAGCTGGCGTTGGAGTACTCCACCTTCACGCCGAGCTTGGCGCCCACGGCGTTCATGATGTCGATGTCCATGCCCTTGATCGTCGTGCCCTCGAGGAACTCGTTGGGCGCGTACTCGGCGTTGGTGCCCACGCGCAGGACACCACTGTCCTGGACGCTCTGGGGCAGCATCGCCTTCAGGGACGCGTCGGCGCTGCCCGAGGGCGCGGCCGACGTGGTGGAGGAGGAGGAGCCGGACCCCCCGGACAGGGAGTCGGAGCCGCAGCCGGCGGCGGTGAGGCCGACCGCGGCGAGGGCACCGACGGTGACCAGCAGGGAGCGGCGGACGGTGGGACGAGCAGGCACGGGTACCTCCGGTGGCGGGTGTCGAGCGAGCACAGTGTGGACCAGGTGAACGGGTGGATGTGCAACCCGCCCGGTCAAACCCCCGTTCGTAACGCACTCGTCACACTAGGACCCGGTGCGCCACGCATCGTGCGCGTGCGGGGGCGCGTGAGCGTGCGGGTGAGCGTGCGGCGCAACCGGGGCAGCCCCTGGCAGCGTCCGGCGTGCTCCACCTCGACCCCGGCCGTCCCGTCCGGACCCAGCACGACGGTCATGACGCCGTTGTCGAACCACGGTCCGTGCTCGACCTCCCACGCGACGTCCGCCTCGCGGACACCGGCCAGGAGCGCCAGCCCGCGCACCAGCGCCCGGACGGGACCGCGGTCCAGGACGCGGTTGGCGATCTGCATGCCGCGTTCGAGGGGGTTGCGGAAGGGGGACATCACGAGCTGGTGGACGACCGTGCGGTCCGGGTCCACGCCGGGGACGTCGACGCGTGCGGTGTAGCTGCAGTGCACGTCACCGGACAGCACGAGGACGCTGGCGGGGGGTTCCGGCGCGCGGCCGACCTGCCCGAGGAGGGCGACGAGGTCGACGAACGAGGGGTGGAAGGCCGCCCAGTGCTCCAGGTCGGCGGCCTGCCGCAACCGTTCGCCCCACCCCGCCGCCCGACGGCCGAACCGCCCGTCCGCGACGGCGGCGTCGAACGTCTCGGCGTGGTGGATGCCGTGCAGGAGGAACGCGGGCAGCGTCGTCGCCAGCAGCAGGTGGCGGGCACCGGGGGCCAGGGCCTCCTCGCGGATCCACTCCCACTCGGTCGCGTCGGTCATCCGCCGCTCGCCGGGCGTCAGACGGCGGGCGCACCGGGAGTCGACCGCGACGAGCCGCGTCGTGCCGAGCTCGCGGGTGAAGCTCCACCGCGCCGAGGACGGGTCGGCGTCGGCGGTGCGGGCGAACTCGTCGAGGACCTCGTCCCGTTCGTCGTCGTCCTCGATCTCGCGCAGCACAGCCAGCAGGCGGTCCCGGGCCAGTTCGGCGGGGGAGAGGTTGCCGAGGTGCTGGTAGATCCAGTAGCTGCCGAAGGCGCCGGTGACCCGTTCGCGCCACCACGGCCGCTGCGAGACCTCCGCGCGCCACACGTCGGAGGTGTTCCAGTCGTCACGCAGGTCGTGGTCGTCCAGGAGCATGCACGTCGGCACGGTCGACAGCAGCCAGCGCACCGGGTCCGGCCCCCACGTCTCGTGGTAGAGCCAGGTGTACTCCTCGAAGTCCCCGATCTCGTCGCGGACCTCGGGGTCCTCGTCGGGGCGTCCGGCGTGCCGCTCCCGCAGCCGGTCGACGATGCCGGGGTTGGGGTCGTCGGCGTAGACCTGGTCCCCGACGAAGAGCAGGAGGTCCGGCGGCGGGGCCAGCGCGTCGTCGCGCAGCCGGTGCGCCATGGCCGACAGCGCGTCGACGCCGACGAGCCGCGTGGACTCCTCACCGTCGTCGCCCGCGCGGCGGCAGGACCCGAAGGCGATGCGGACCTCGGCCCCCGGGGAGGCGGTCCGGATGCGGCTCTTCGGCCACGCCCAGCCCGCGCGCGGCGGCGGCCACACCGGGGCCTCGTCGAGCCGGACCCCGTAGGGCAGCGACGCCCCGGCCGGCAGGTCCTCGACGACGACGAGCCCGAAGTGGTGGGCGTGCAGGGTCAGCGTGGGGCTCGAGGCGGTGCGCACGGTGCCGTCGGGCAGCCGCACGTCGACGTGGACGAGACCGGGTTCGTCGACCTCGACCCACACCGTGGCGCTGGTGGCGTCGACGTGGCGCAGGACCGGACCGAGGAGGGCGACGGGCACCGGGCCATCCTGGACCCGTGACCCCCGCTGCCGCTGCCCGCCGCGCGGACCGGTTGCTGCGCGGCCTGCGGCCCGCTCCGGGTGCGGTCGTGGACGCCGCGCGGTGGCCGGACGCGGTCCCGGCGGTGGCGCAGCTGCTGACCCGCGGTCTGGAGGTCCCGGCGGGGGTCACGTTCCTCGTCGGGGAGAACGGGGCCGGGAAGTCGACGCTCGTGGAGGGGATCGGCCACGCGCTCGGGGTCCACTTTGAGGGCGGGCTGCGCCGCCACGCGCCGGGGCGGGACGAGGACCCGGTGGACGGCTCGGGGCTGGGGGAGCGGCTGCAGGTGGTGCGCGGGACGTCCCGGTTCCGCGAGGTGTTCTTCCTGCGGGCCGAGACGATGCACCGCTTCTACTCCTGGTTGCGCGACGTGGGGTCCGAGGCGCACTCCGGGCTGCACGACCTCAGCCACGGCGAGTCGTTCCTCGGCGTGCTCGAGGCGGCGTGGATGCGCCAGGTCGGCCTGCTGCTGCTCGACGAACCGGAGTCGGCGCTGTCCTTCGAGAACCAGCTCGTCCTGGGTGCCTCGTTCGCGCGCATGGCGGCCGAGGGCCGGCAGGTGCTGTGCGCCACGCACTCCCCGCTGCTGACGGCGCTGCCCGGGGCGCGGATCCTGCAGGTCGACGAGCGGGGGCTGACGCCCGTCGACTGGGAGGACCTGCCGGTCGTCAGGAACTGGCGGTTCTTCCTGGACGCTCCGGAGCGGTACTGGCGGCGGGTCCTGGGCTGACCTCGAAGGTCCCGGGGGCCTGAGCGCCGCGGGAGCCGGCGACGACGAGCGTGGCGCGGTCCCACGGCCGTTCCGCCGCCTGGAACGGCACCTCCTCGCGGTCCCACTCGTCCCAGAACGCCTCCGTCTGCGCCGCGTCGCCGTTCACCCCGGAGGCGACGTCCCGCGCCAGTCCCCGCACGCGCGCCACGTCGACGTCGGACTGGACCCACACGACGGCGTCGAGCAGCGCGCTCACCGCGCGGCGGCCGGCGCCGACCCCCTCGACGAGCAGCAGGCGGGTCCCGGCGGCCACCTCGACGGCCCCCTCGCGGCCGCGGGGCCGCCAGGCGGGCGGGACGAAGTGCACGGCGCCGTCGGCGCGGAAGGGACGCAGGACGCCGTCGGCGAGCAGGTCGGCCCAGTCGAAGAACGCGTGGAACCAGGCGATGTCGTCGGTGTGGACGACGGCGCAGGGCACGCCCCGCCGCGTCGCCTCGGTGTGCAGGGCCGCGGTCAGCGTCGTCTTGCCGGCCGCGCTGCGGCCGTCGACCGCGACGACCGTCCGGCCCGCCGGGTCGAGCCCGGCCAGCAGGACGTCGAGGACCTCGCCGGCCGTGGCGCGACGCCACGGCCCGGCGGGCGGTTCCCCGTCGTGCAACCTCACCGGGGGACGACCGGGCGGGTCACGGCTGCGGGACGCCCAGCCAGTCGTACCAACCGCTGTGCAGCACGAGCCACGCCAGCAGCCCGTACCCGGCCTGGCCGGGGTGCGTGCCGTCGGAGGCGGCGAGGTCGGCGTACCAGTCCTCGTGCTCCAGCAGCGGGGAGAACGTGTCGACGTAGGCGATCCGGCGGCGCGCGCAGACGTCGGCGAACGCGTCGGCGAGGTCGCCGATCCGGTCGTTGCGCTCGGCGTCGGAGACGGGCGTGGGGCCCACGACGAGGGTCGGCAGCCCGCGGGCCTCGCACTCGTCGAGGACGTTGGCGAGGTTGAGGCGGCTGCGCGCCAGCGTCGTCCCCGCGTCGAGGTCGGCGTGGCCGAGACCCACGACGAGGCGGTGCTCGTCGCCGCCGACGAACCGGCGGGAGGTCTCCTCGCGCCAGCGGTTGTTCAGCTCGGTCGTCGTCTCCCCGGGCACGCCGAGCGGGAAGAACGTCACGTCGCGGTCCTCGCGCGGGGTGCGGGCCGAGACGCGACCCACCCAGCCCAGCGCTCGGGGGTCGCCGACCCCGGTGACGAACTCGTCGCCCACGAGGCACACCCGCACGTCGTAGCGGCCGTTCACTGCTGGTCCTCGCTCACGCGGGTCGTGCTCCTCGTCGTCCGTGGGGCCCGGTGGTCTCCGGGTCCGGGGCGAGGATAGTCGGTCGGACGCAAGGACCCCGCCACCCTCTCGGGTGACGGGGTCCCTGGTCGACGGCGGGTGGTCAGCGGCGGAAGGCGTCCTCGACGATCGCGCGCTGCTCGGCCTGGTGGCGCTTGGCCGACCCGGCCGCGGGGGAGGCCGAGGCCGGCCGCGACACGAGGCGCAGCTTGGCGGCCAGCGACGGGAACAGGCCCATCGCGACGTGCCACCAGCCGCCCTGGTTCGCCGGCTCCTCCTGCACCCACACCGGTTCGGCGTTCGGGAACTGGGACAGGACCGCGAGCACCTGCTGCACCGGCAGCGGGGCCAGCTGCTCCAGGCGCACGATCGCGGTGGAGGTGTCACCGCGCGCGGTGCGCTCGGCGACGAGGTCCCAGTAGACCTTCCCCGAGCACAGCAGCACCCGGTCGACGGTGGCGGGGTCCAGCCCGCCCTGGTCGCCGATGACCTCCTGGAACGTGCCCGTCGTGAAGTCCTCGACGGCCGACGTCGCGGCCTTCAGGCGCAGCATCGACTTCGGGGTGAAGACGATGAGCGGACGGCGAGGCCGCGCGTACGCCTGCCGGCGCAGCAGGTGGAAGTAGCTGGCGGGCGTGGACGGGACCGCGACGGTCATGTTGTCCTCGGCGCACAGCTGCAGGAACCGCTCGATGCGGCCCGAGGAGTGGTCCGGGCCCTGGCCCTCGTAGCCGTGCGGCAGGAGCAGGACGACGGAGGACCGCTGGCCCCACTTCTGCTCACCGGCGGCGATGAACTCGTCGATGACGGTCTGCGCGCCGTTGAAGAAGTCGCCGAACTGCGCCTCCCACAGCACGAGGGCGTCGGGGCGCTCGACGGAGTACCCGTACTCGAAGCCCATCGCGGCGTACTCCGAGAGCAGGGAGTCGTAGATCCAGAACTTGCCCTGCTCGGCGCCCTCGCGGCCCAGGTACAGCAGCGGGGTCCACTCCGCGCCGGTCACGCGGTCGGTGAGGACCGCGTGCCGGGAGACGAACGTCCCGCGGCGGGAGTCCTGGCCCGAGAGCCGGATCGGCGTGCCCTCCATGAGCAGCGAGCCGAAGGCGAGCAGTTCGCCCCAGCCCCAGTCGATCCCGCCCTCGGTCGACATCTGCGCGCGCTTGTCGAGGAGCTGGCGCAGCTTGGGGTGCACGGTGAAACCCTCCGGCGGGTTCGCCTGCACCTGGCCGATGTGCTTGAGCACGGCCGCGTCGACGGCCGTCTCGCGCGCCTGCGCGGGCGCCTGCTCGTCGGCCTCCTGCGCGGACGGCTTCTCCAGGCCACCGCGGCTGTCGCCGTCGCCGGAACCGCCGTTCTTGGTGCCCTTGGTCTCGGCGAACGCGCGCTCGAGCTGGGCCGAGTAGTCGCGCAGCGCCTCCTCGGCCTCCTCCACGGAGATGTCCCCGCGGCCGATGAGGCCCTCGGTGTAGCTCTTGCGCACCGAGCGCTTCTTCTCGATGAGGTTGTACATGAGCGGCTGGGTCATCGAAGGGTCGTCGCCCTCGTTGTGGCCGCGGCGGCGGTAGCAGACCATGTCGATGACGACGTCCTTGTCGAACTCCTGGCGGAACTCGAACGCCAGCTGCGCCACGCGGACGCACGCCTCGGGGTCGTCGCCGTTCACGTGGAAGATCGGCGCCTGGATCATCCGGCCGACGTCGGTGCAGTACACCGACGAGCGCGAGGACGCCGGGGCCGTGGTGAACCCGACCTGGTTGTTGATGACGACGTGCACCGTGCCGCCCGTGCGGTACCCGCGCAGCTGCGACAGGTTCAGCGTCTCGGCCACGACGCCCTGACCGGCGAAGGCCGCGTCCCCGTGGATGAGGACGGGCAGCACCGGGAACGAGGCGCCCGCGAGGTTGATGCGGTCCTGCTTGGCCCGCGCCACGCCCTCGAGCACCGGGTCGACGGCCTCGAGGTGGGAGGGGTTCGCGGCGACGTAGACCTTCGTCTGCTCGCCGTCCTCGCCGGTGAACGTGCCCTCGGTGCCCAGGTGGTACTTCACGTCGCCGGACCCCTGCACCGTGCGCGGGTCCTGCATGCCCTCGAACTCGCGGAACACCTGCGAGTAGCTCTTGCCGGCCACGTTCGTCAGCACGTTGAGGCGGCCGCGGTGGGCCATGCCGAGGCAGACCTCGTCCATCCCGTTCGTCGCCGCGCGCGAGAGCAGCGCGTCGAGGAGGGCGATGACGGACTCCCCGCCCTCGAGGGAGAAGCGCTTCTGCCCCACGTACTTCGTCTGCAGGAACGTCTCGAACGCCTCGGCCGCGTTGAGGCGGCGCAGGATGCGCAGCTGCTCGGCCGCGGTCGGCTTGGCGTAGGGACGTTCCACCCGGTCCTGGATCCACTTGCGCTGGTCCGGTTCCTGGATGTGCATGTACTCGATGCCGACGGTGCGGCAGTAGGAGTCGCGCAGCACCCCGAGCACGTCGCGCAGCTTCATGTGCGCCTTGCCGCCGAAACCCCCGGTGGGGAACTCGCGGTCGAGGTCCCACAGCGTCAGGCCGTGCGTCTCGATCTCGAGGTCGGGGTGCATCCGCTGCTTGTACTCCAGCGGGTCGGTGTCGGCCATGAGGTGGCCGCGCACCCGGAACGCGTGGATCAGCTCGACCAGCCGCGCGGTCTTGTTGATCTGGTCGTCGTGGCTGATGGAGATGTCCGGCGTCCAGCGGATGGGCTGGTACGGGATGTGCAGCGCCTGGAAGACGCGGTCGTAGAACCCGTCCTCACCGAGCAGCTTGGTGTGCACGATCCGCAGGAACTCCCCGGACCCGGCGCCCTGGATGATGCGGTGGTCGTACGTCGAGGTCAGGGTGATGACCTTGCTGACGGCCAGCCGGGTCAGCGTCTCCTCGCTGGCGCCCTGGTACTCGGCCGGGTACTCCATCGCGCCGACGCCGATGATGGCGCCCTGGCCCTTGACCAGGCGGGGGACCGAGTGGACCGTCCCGATGGTGCCGGGGTTCGTCAGCGAGATCGACGTGCCGGCGAAGTCCTGCGTCGTCAGCTTGCCCCCGCGGGCCCGTCGCACGACGTCCTCGTAGGCGGCCCAGAACTCCGCGAAGTCCTTGCTCTCGCAGTTCTTCACCGCGGGCACCATGAGCTGGCGCGAACCGTCGGACTTGGGCAGGTCGATCGCGATGCCGAGGTTGACGTGCGCGGGCTGCAGGACGGCCGGCTTGCCCTTGGCGTCCGTCGTGTACGCAGCGTTCATCGACGGCATGGCCGACAGGGCCTCGACGACCGCGAAGCCGATGAGGTGCGTGAAGGACACCTTGCCGCCGCGGGCGCGCTTGAGGTGGTTGTTGATGACGATGCGGTTGTCGACCAGCAGCTTGGCCGGCACGGCCCGCACGCTCGTCGCCGTGGGGACCTCGAGGGACTCCTCCATGTTCGTCACGACCCGGGCGGCGGGGCCGCGCAGCGGGGAGACGGTGTCCTCGGCCGGGGCCGCCGGCGCGTCCGCGGGCTTCTCGGGGGCCTTCGCGGCGGGCTTCTCGACCGGCTTGGCCGGGGCCTTCGCGGGGGCCTTCTCCGAAGCCTTCTCGGGGGCCTTCTCGGGAGCCTTCGCCGCCGGCTCCGCGGGCGCCTCCGCCGGGGCGGGGGTGGGGGCGGGCGTGGGAGCGGGCGGCGGAGGGGTGGTCGAGGTGGTGGACCCCGTCGTCCCCTTGTCGAGCGTGCCCTGGGCCGAGCCGTTGGTGCCGTTCGTCCCGTTCGCGCCCGAGGACCTCGTCGACCCGGCCGGGTTCTCCGCCGGGGAGTAGTCCTCGAAGAAGTCCCACCACGCCTTGTCGACGGAGTTCTTGTCGGCCTTGTACTGCTCGAACAGCTCGTCCACGAGCCACTCGTTGGGACCGAAGGTGGCTGCGATCTTGTCCTCGTGGTGCGAGGGCTGTGATGGCACGGCGGTGTCGCCTTCTTCCTGGATGACCGAACGGGTGTTCGTGATCGACTGCGGGCGCTCGTCCACCCTATCCCGGTGTGGTATGCGGCTGCCCGCCGCCCTAGGGGCGGGCCGCCGCCGACCCTGCGGTCTTCGTCACACCAGGTGCGTCGTCCGTGACTCTGGGGAGGTGGACGTCGATGCGGCACCCGCCCTCAGGCGGGGTCGGCGCGACACGGATGGTGCCCCCGTGCAGCTGCACCGCCCACCGCGCGATGGCCAGACCCAGACCGGTGCCCCCGTCGGTGCGCGCGCTCCCGCGCTGGAAGCGCTCGAAGACGCGTTCGCGGTCGGCGTCGGCGATGCCCGGGCCCTGGTCCTGCACGGTGATGCGGACGACCTGACCCACCGCCACGGCCGAGACGAAGACCTTCCCGCCCGGCGGGGAGTGCCGGGAGGCGTTGTCCAGCAGGTTCGCCACCACCTGGTGCAGGCGCGCGGAGTCGACGAGCACGTCGAGGTCCGGCGGGTCGACGTCGAGCACGAACTCCACGTCGCGGCCCGTCATCTTCATCGCGCGGGTCGCCTGCGCCAGGAACGGCTCCAGCGCCAGGTACTCGCGGTCCAGCTCGACGGCCCCGGCGTCCAGCCGGGACAGGTCCAGCAGCTGCTCGACGAGCCGGCCCAGCCGCTCCGTCTGCGCCAGCGCGGTGTTGAGCGTCTCCTGGTCCGGCTCGGTCACCCCGTCGACGAGGTTCTCCATGACGGCGTGCAGCGCCGAGACGGGCGTGCGCAGCTCGTGGCTGACGTTCGCGACGAGCTCGCGGCGCTCGCGGTCGACGGCCTCGAGGTCCTCGGCCATGCGGTTGAAGGCGTCGGCCAGCTCGCCGACCTCGTCGTTGGACGTCGAGCGCACCCGCCGGGAGTAGTCACCGGTCGCCATCGCCCGCGCCGCGGCCGTCATCTCGCGCAGCGGCGACGTCATGCCGCGGGCCAGGAGCTGGGTGAAGACGAGCGTCACGACGATCGAGGCGGGCAGCGTGTAGCGGGGACCGATGTGGATCTCGGCCAGCCGCAGGCCCGCCCACACCAGCAGCGAGGCGAGCGTCACCGACGCCGCGACGAGCAGGCCGAGCTTGGTCTTGATCGAGTGGACCGGGTCCAGCGGCCGGACGTCCGGCCAGGGCCGGCGGGTCGCGGTCTTCGCCGCGCGGACCCGGGCGTCGTGGGCGGCCCCGCTGATGGGGATCGGGCCGGTCAGGCCCGTGCCCGCGGGGTCGGGGGAGGCGCCGCTCGTCACAGGGCCTCCTGGCCGCCGGAGGGCTCGAAGGCGTAGCCGACGCCGTGCACGGTGCGCACGAGGTCGGCACCGAGCTTGCGGCGCAACGCCTTCACGTGGCTGTCGACGGTCCGGGTGCCGGAGGCGTCCACCCAGTCCCACACCTCCTCGAGCAGCTTCTCGCGGGTCAGGACCGTGCGCGGGGACTCGGCCAGGCACACGAGCAGGTCGAACTCCGTCGGCGTCAGGTGCACCTCGTTCCCGGCCCGGCGGACCCGGCGCTGGGCGCGGTCGATCTCCAGCTCGCCGTCGGAGACCGCGAAGCGCATGGCCTCCGTCGCCGGCTCCGGCGCCCCCACGAGGGCCCGGGCGCGCTCCACGCGCCGCACGAGGCCGTTGACGCGGGCGACCAGCTCGCGCATCGAGAAGGGTTTGGTCATGTAGTCGTCGGCGCCCACGCCGAGGCCCACGAGCTTGTCGGTCTCGTCGTCGCGCGCGGTGAGCATGAGGACCGGCACCGGCCGCGACGCCTGCACCCGGCGGCAGACCTCGAGGCCGTCGAACCCCGGGAGCATGACGTCGAGCACCACGACGTCGGGGGAGACCCGCTCGCACAGCTCCACTCCCGACGGGCCGTCCCCGGCCGTCTCCACGGTGTAGCCCTCTGCGCGCAGCCGGCGGGCGACGGCGTCGGCGATGGTGGGTTCGTCCTCGACGACGACGGCCGTGCGCGGCGGCTGACCGTTCTGGTGCCCGCCACCCTGGGGCGCCGACGTGGTTCCGATGCTCATGACGGCCAGCGTAGGACGGTCCGGGCCCGGTGAACCCGGACAGCAGCCGGACGGCGGCTGTGTGCACGAGCCCTGCACACGCTCTCCGCGAGCACGCTGCGTGACCTGCGTCTCAGGAGGCGTCCCGGCCCGTCGATGGAGCTGAGCGCCGCTCGTCCGACGGCGCTCGCGCGACGCACCCGGGAGACGACGTGCCGCGGTTCCTGCTCGACCTGCGGGTCAGCACCAAGATCACCGCCAGCTTCGCCGTGCTGTGCGTGCTGCTGCTCGCCGCCGCGGGGGTGGGCCTCGTGCAGCTCGCGAGCGCGCAGGACCGCCTGCAGACGGTGAGCGCGGAGTACGTCACCGGCCAGCAGACCCTCGGGCAGGTGCGGACGCAGTACCAGCGCGCCACCAAGGACCTCTTCGCGACAGCCCTCGCGCCCTCGCCGAAGGCGGAGGCGACCTTCGACGAGACCCTCGCCGACGTCCGCTCGACCTGGAAGACGTTCCGCGACCAGGCCACCGTCGTGCCGGCCGCCCAGCTCGACGCCGTCGACAAGGCCCTGGACGAGTACACGGCCGGCACCTCCGTCCTCATGGACCTCGCCCTGGCCGGCCAGGCCCAGAAGATGATGGACACGCGCAACGACGACTCCGTCCCCGTGACCGCGGGCGGCATCGGGCAGTCCACGACGAACGACGAGCTGCAGCGCGTCCAGGACACCTTCACCGCCGCCGCTGCCCGCGACGCGGCCGAGGGCGCCGCCGACTACCGGACCGCCCGTCTGCTCGTCGGCGCCGTGGCCCTGGGCGCCCTGGCGCTCGCGGTCGCCATGGGCGTCGTCATCACCCGCTCGATCTCCCGGCCGCTGGACCGCACCCGCCGCGTCGCCGAGGCCCTCGCCGCCGGTCGCCTCGACGAGCGCGTCGAGGTCGTCGGCCGGGACGAGGTCGGACGCACCGCGCTGGCCCTGAACACCGCGCTCGACCAGGTGGCCGCCACCGTCCGCGCCATCGGCCGTTCCGCCGAGGGTCTGCAGCAGGCCTCCGGTGCCCTCACCGACGTCTCGCAGCGCCTGTCCTCCGGCGCGGCGGAGTCCTCCGCCCAGGCGGACGTCGTCCTGCTCGCCTCGGGCGACATCGCCGCCAACGTCGGCACGGTCGCCGCCGCCGGCGACGAGATGAGCGCGGCCATCCGCGACATCGCGGCCTCCACGGCCGACGCCTCCTCGGTCGCGTCGGCGGCCGTCGCCTCGGCGCAGGAGGCCGGTGCCACCCTCGAGCGCCTGTCGGTGTCCTCCCGCGAGATCGGCGACGTCGTCAAGCTCATCACCTCCATCGCCGAGCAGACCAACCTGCTGGCGCTCAACGCGACCATCGAGGCGGCCCGGGCCGGGGAGATGGGCAAGGGGTTCGCCGTCGTCGCTGGCGAGGTCAAGGAGCTCGCCCAGCAGACCGCCCGGGCGACCGAGGAGATCGTCGGCCGTGTCGCCGCCACCCAGGCCGACGCCGCCTCGGCCGCCGCCGCCATCGGCGAGATCACCGAGGTCATCGGCCGCATCGACGGCCTGCAGGCGACCATCGCCGCCGCTGTCGAGGAGCAGTCCGCCACGACCGCCGAGATGGTGCGCAACGTCTCGGAGGTCTCGAACGGCTCGCAGGAGATCACGAACAACATCTCCGGGATCGCCTCGGCCGCTGCACGGACGACGTCGGACGCCGGGGCCACCCAGGCCGCCGCCGACGAGGTCTCCGGCGCCGCCGCCGACCTGCGCGCCGCGGTGGGCTCCTTCCGGCTCTGAGGCGTTCCCAGGGCGGACGGGGATCGACGGGGTGACCGCCACCTACCCTGGTGGCGTGCACTTCCTCGACGGCCAGCGGCCCCGCCACGACCTCACCTACAACGACGTCTTCCTGGCGCCGTCCCGGTCGGCGGTGACCTCGCGGCTGGACGTCGACCTGTCGACCGACGACGGCACCGGGACCACGGTGCCGGTCGTCGTCGCCAACATGACGGCCGTCGCGGGCCGGCGCATGGCCGAGACCGTCGCCCGCCGCGGCGGCCTCGTCGTGCTGCCGCAGGACCTCCCGCTCGACGTCGTCGCCGAGGTCGTCGCCTGGGTCAAGGACCGGCACCCGGTCTTCGAGACGCCCGTCGTCCTGCGCGAGCACGACACGGTGGCCGACGCCCTCGCGTTGATCCCCAAGCGTTCGCACGGTGCGGCCGTCGTCCTCGACGAGGACCGGCACGTCCTCGGGGTCGTCACCGCGGCCGACTGCGCCGACGTCGACCGCTTCACCCAGGTCGGCACCGTCATGAGCCGCGAGCCCGTGACCGTGGACGCCTCGGTCGAGGACGACCTCGAGGCCGCGTTCGGCGTCCTGCACGCCACCCGCCGCCGGTTCGCGCCCGTCGTGCGCGACGAGGGTGACGGGCCGGTCCTCGTCGGTGCCCTCACCCGGACCGGCGCGCTGCGCTCCACCGTCTACAAGCCCGCCCTCGACGCGCAGGGCCGGTTGCGGATCGCCGCCGCCGTCGGCATCAACGGCGACGTCGCCGCCACCGCGAAGGCGTTGCTGGACACGGGGATCGACGCGATCGTGGTGGACACCGCCCACGGCCACCAGGAGAAGATGCTCGAGGCGCTGCGCGCCGTGCGGGGCCTGGATCCGGCCGTGCCGGTCGTCGCGGGCAACGTCGTCACGGCGCAGGGGGTGCGCGACCTCATCGGGGCCGGCGCGGACATCGTCAAGGTCGGCGTGGGCCCCGGTGCCATGTGCACCACGCGGATGATGACCGGCGTGGGGCGCCCGCAGTTCTCCGCCGTCCTGGAGTGCGCGCAGGCCGCGCGCGAGCTCGGCGGCCACGTCTGGGCCGACGGCGGTGTGCGCCACCCCCGCGATGTCGCCCTCGCGCTGGCGGCCGGGGCGAGCCAGGTCATGGTCGGCTCGTGGTTCGCGGGCACCCACGAGAGCCCGGGCGACCTCGCCGTCGACGCGGGCGGCCGGGAGTACAAGGAGAGCTTCGGCATGGCCTCGGCGCGCGCCGTCGCCGCCCGCACCCGCGCCGACTCCCCGTTCCAGCGCGCCCGCAAGGGGCTGTTCGAGGAGGGCATCTCCTCCTCGCGCATGCACCTCGACCCCGCCCGGCCGGGCGTGGAGGACCTGCTCGACCAGATCACCTCCGGGGTCCGGTCGTCCTTCACCTACGTGGGGGCGCGCACCGTGCCGGAGTTCGCGCAGCGCGCCGTCGTCGGCCTGCAGTCCTCGGCCGGCTACGACGAGGGCCGCCCGCTCCCCACGGGGTGGTGACCGGTTGATCCTCGAGGGCGTGCGGCGCGCGGACGGTTCGCCCGTCGACGTCGTCACGTCCGGCGCCGGGCCGGGGCTCGTCCTCGTCCACGGCGCCCGGCCCGCGGCCGACTACGGCAAGCTCGCCGACCGGCTCGCGGCCCGCTTCACCGTGCACCGCTACGACCGGGAGCAGACCGGCCGGGACGGGGCGGGCTACGCCGTGGCCGACGACGTCGCCCTGCTCGGTGCGGTCCTCACGCGCACGGGGGCCCGGCTCGTCCTCGGCCACGGGCTCGGGGGGCTCGTCGCGCTGCTGGCCACGGCCGGGCTGCTCGACCGGTGCGTCGACCGCGTCGCCGTCTACGACGCCGTCCTGCCCATCGACGGGTCGGTGCCGGAGGAAGCGCTGGAGCAGGCCGCCCGGGCGCTCGCGACGAACGCCCCCGAGCTGGCGCTGGCCCACCTGGACCGGCACCTGCGGACGTCCTCGCTGCAGGCCGTGGCCCGCACCGAGCGCGTCCAGCGGCTCCTCGGCGGTGTGCTCGCCCGTACCGAGTGGGGACGCTCCACGGCCGCCCGGCTGCCGCAGGTGCTCGCCGAGACGCGCGCCGGTCTGCAGTTCGACGGGCCCGCCGACGTCTACGCCGACCTGCCGGCGCGCGCCCTGCTGCTCACGGGGGAGAAGTCCCCGGCGTTCTTCGGCGCCGCCGCACACGCGATGGCCGCCGCCGTCCCGACCGCGACGGCCCTGGTGGCCGGTGGGTGCGGCCACGACTCCCTGCTGCGGGCGGCGCGCCGTTGCGTCACCCCGCTCGAGACGTTCCTCGGCGGGGACACGCTGTTCTGAGGCGCGGCGACCCCGCTCCCGCCGTCAGCGGGAGGAACCGACGAGGGTCCCCAGGAAGCCCGTCACCGACAGGACGACCGCACCCGAGAAGGTGCCGCTGTCCCAGTGCGCTCCGGACAGGTTGGTCAGCAGCAGGGTCGCCCCGCGGAACGTCGCCCCGCGCAGGTCCGCGCCGTTGAGGTTCGCGAGGGTCAGGGTGGTGCGGTCCAGGACCGCCCCGCGCAGGTCCGAGCCCGAGAGGTTCGCGCCGGTGAGGTCGCTCCCCGCGAGGACCGCTCCCCGCAGGTCGCGGCCGCTGAGGTTCACCCCGGACAGGCTGCACCCGTCCAGCCGTGCCCCGGACAGGTCCCGGGCACCGGCGCGGGCCCGCGCGCAGTCCGCGCCGGCGCTCTTCGTGGGGCTGGCGGTGGGACCGGCGGTCGGGCTCGTCGTGGGGGTGCGGGTCGGGCTCGCTGTCGGGCTGGTGCTGGTCGGGCTCGCGGTCGGGGTGCGGGTCGGGCTGGTGGTGGGGCTGGTGGTGGGCGTGCCGGTCGGGGTCGACGTGGGCGTCGGGGCGCTCGTCGGGGTGGTGGGCGTCGCGCTCGGGGCGGACGTCGGTGCCGAGGTGGGGGCGCTGGTGGGTGCCGTGGTGGGCGCGGTGGTGGGCGCGGCCGTCGGTGCGGTGGTGGGTGCGGCGGTGGGTGCGGGGGTGGGGGCCGACGTGGGGCGGCCGGTCGGGGCGGCGGGCGTCCCGGCCGGAGCCGCCACCACCGTCCCCACCACCGCCCGAGGGGGTGCCCGACGGGCTGCTCGGGGTCGGAGAGGGCGTGCCGGAGGGGGTGCCCGCGGGGGTGGGCGCGGGGGTGGGCGCAGGGGTGCCCGCGGACGACGAACCGCCGGACGGCGCGGCCCCCGTGGACGCGCCCGCACCGCTGAGGGTCGTCAGCGGGCGGAAGGGGTCGGCCCCCGCCCGGGGCGTCCACGTGGAGGCCGGGTCGGCCGGGACGCCAGGAGCGGTCGGGGTGCCCGGGGAGACGGGGGCCGTGGCGAGCGTGCTGGTGGGCGGCGGGGCCGCAGGAGTGGGGGCCGTCGACGCGCTGTCGACCGCGGCCTGCGCCACCTGGGCGGGCAGCACGTCGGCGACGGCCCCGGCGGCCACGGCACCGGTGCCGACCCCGAGCGAGGCCGTCAGGACGGCCCCGAGCAGGTGCCCGCCGGCCGTCTGCGCGGCCGCGGACAGCCCGGAGGCCGCCTGCGCCGGTGCGGAACCCACCCCGGGCAGGGACGCGAGCAGCGTCGTCGGTCCGGCGACGAAGCGCAGCCGGCCGATCCCGACGCCGAGCAGCGCACGGACGACGTCGGGGTCGAACTGCGCTCCGGCGCAACGGGTCAGCTCGGCCCGCGCCTGCTCGGCCGACATCGGCTTCTTGTAGGAGCGGGCCGAGGTGATCACGTCGTAGGTGTCCGCGACGGCGATGACACGCGCCGCGAGGGAGATCCCGGTGCCGGCCAGACCCGTCGGGTAGCCCTGCCCGTCCCAGCGCTCGTGGTGCTGCACGACCCCGTCCAGCCAGTCGCCCAGCCAGTCCCGCAACGGTTCCACGAGGTGCTCGCCGTGGGCCGGGTGCTGCTGAAGGCAGGCCCACTCCTCGGCGGTGGGGCGGCTGGCCTTGTTGATGATCTCGACGGGGACGTGCACCTTGCCGACGTCGTGCAGCAGCGCCACCCAGCTGAGCCGGTCGACGTCCTGCGACGACAGGCCCATCTCGCGGCCGATGAGGGCGGCGTACGCCTGGACGCGCTCGGCGTGGGCGCGCGTGCGGGCGTCGTGGCTGGCCAGCGTGCCGACGAGGTGCAGCAGCCAGTCGCCCGCCCCGCCGGTCGCGGCGCGGGGGAGCGCTGAGGGGGACCACGTCCGGCGCGCCACGGCGAAGCGGCTCGGGACCTTGTCCGGCACGACGAGGCTCAGTCGCAGCAGGGCCGACAGCGGGACGAGGCGCCGCAGCCAGCGGGTCAGGCCGAACAGGACGGCGCTCGACCCGGTGACGACGAGGACCAGCCACGCGAGCCCGGGCAGACCCACGCGGTCGGCGGGGAGCCACCGGGCGGCCGCGGCCCCCAGGGCGAGGGCGACGAGGACCGGTCCGAAGGTCGCCGTGAGGCGGACCAGGACCGCCAGCACCGGACGGGAACGCCAGCGGACGGCCGGCGCCTGTCGGCCGTAGCTCTGGGTGGGTCCTGCGGTCACGGTCCTGTCTCGGCGCGGTGGGCGCCCTCCTGAGCCGTTCCCGGGACGTTTCACCCGCCCGGGGGCGCGCGGGCCGGTGCCGCTGCGCCGTCCGTGGACGCCGGGCCTGGGCGGGCCCGGTCCCGGAACGTGCCACTACCATCGCTATCGCCATGAGCTCAGATGCACGGGTCGACCCCGACCCTCACTCCAGCAGCCACCATCCGCGCCCGGCGGTCGCCGGGGAGCTCTCACCGGGGGACCCCGGGTGCTGACCGAGTGGCTCCTCCTGCTCGTCGGGATCCTCCTCACCCTCGGCACCGCCGTCTTCGTCGCGGCCGAGTTCGCGTTCGTCACCCTCGACCGGTTCACCGTCGAGAAGGCCGTCGAGGACGGCGACCGGCGCGCCGCCGGCGTCCTGCCCGCGCTGCGGACGCTGTCGACCCAGCTGTCGGGCGCCCAGGTCGGCATCACGCTCACGACGCTGCTCGTCGGCTACCTCACCGAACCCTCCCTGGCCTCCCTGCTGAACGGCCCGCTGACCTCCCTCGGCCTTTCCGAACGGCTCGCCGACACCGTCGCCGGGATCGTCAGCGTCGTCATCGCCGCGGCGTTCTCGATGGTGGTGGGCGAGCTCATCCCCAAGAACCTCGCGCTGTCGGTGCCGCTGCGGACGGCGGGTGTCGTCGCGCCGCTGCAGCGCGGGTTCACCTGGTTCACGGGACCGCTCATCCGCGTCCTCAACGGCAGCGCCAACTGGTTCCTGCGCACCATCGGCGTCGAACCGCAGGAGGAGCTGTCCGGGGCCCGCTCGGCCCGGGAGCTGGCGGCGCTGGTCCGCCGCTCGGCCGACATGGGCACCCTCGACGAGGGCACGGCGAACCTCATCAGCCGCTCGCTGCTGTTCGGCGACCAGACCGCCGCCGACGTGATGACCCCGCGGGTGCGGATGGAGGTCGTGCGGCTGGAGGACTCCGCGGCCGACGTCGTCGCGCGCGCCCGCGCGACGGGGCACTCCCGCTTCCCCGTGACCGGGGACGACGACGACGACGTGCGCGGCGTCGTCCACCTCAAGGCGGCCGTGGCCGTCCCGCCGTCGCGCCGGCACGACGTGCCCGCGGCGGCGCTCATGACCGACGCCCGGCGCGTGCCGGACTCCCTCACGCTCGAACCGCTGCTGCTGCAGCTGCGGCAGAAGGGGTTGCAGCTCGCCGTGGTGGTGGACGAGTACGGCGGCACGGCCGGGGTCGTGACGTTGGAGGACCTCGTGGAGGAGATCGTCGGCGACGTCTCCGACGAGCACGACCGCGACCGCGGGGGGCTGCGCCAGCACCGCGACGCGTCCTGGACGGTGCCCGGCCTCGCGCGGCCCGACGAGGTCCGCGACGCCACCGACGTCGAGGTGCCGGACGACCCGGCCTACGAGACGGTCGGCGGGTTCGTCATGGCCCGGCTCGGCCGCATCCCCGTCGTCGGGGACGAGGTCGAGGTCGACGGTGCGGTCCTGCGCGTGGCGCGCATGGAGGGCCGGCGGGTGGAGCGGCTGCGGTTGCGGCCCCGCCCCTCCCCGGGCCCTGCGGTCGGCGCGGAGCCGGCCGGGGCCGTGGCGGACGGGGGTCCGGCGTGAGCAACCAGGCATCCCTCGTCGTGGCCGCCCTGCTGATCCTGGGCAACGCCTTCTTCGTCGGCGCCGAGTTCGCGGTGCTGTCCGCCCGGCGCAGCCAGATCGAGCCGCTCGCCGAGACCAGCGCCCGCGCCCGGTCGGCCCTGCTGGCCATGGAGCACGTCTCGCTCATGCTGGCGGCCTGCCAGCTCGGGGTCACGCTGTGCTCCCTGGGCCTGGGGGCCGTGGCCGAACCGGCCATCGCGCACCTGCTCGAACCGCTGTTCCACGCCGTGCACCTGCCCGAGGTGCTCGTGCACCCCGTCTCCCTCGTCATCGCGCTGTCGATCGTGACGTACCTGCACGTCGTGGTCGGGGAGATGATCCCCAAGAACCTCTCGATCGCCGGCCCGGACCGCGCGGTCCTCGTCCTGGCCCCGCCCCTCGTCGCGATCGGCCGGGTCATCGGCCCGCTCATCCGGGCGCTGAACGCGCTGACGAACGCGGCGCTGCGGCTCATGGGCGTCGAGCCCAAGGACGAGGTGTCCAGCGCGTTCACCGTCGAGGAGGTGCAGTCGATCGTCGCGGAGTCCCGCCGGGAGGGGACGCTCGACGACTCCGGCGGCCTGGTCACCGGTGCGCTGGAGTTCTCCGACCGGACGGTCGGCGACATCGCCGTCCCGCTGGCGGACCTGCGGACGCTGCCCGTCGGCTCCTCGCCCGCCGACGTGGAGGCCCTCGTGGCCCGCACGGGGTTCAGCCGGTTCCCGCTCGTGGACACCGCCGGCGACCTGCACGGGTACCTGCACCTGAAGGACATCCTGTACGCCGACCCCGGTGAGCACCCCGACCGCTACGCCGAGCCCGTGCCCGAGAAGCGCATCCGCGCGCTCGGGACCCTCGGCGCGGGCGAGGAGGTCGAGGACGCCCTGGCCGCGATGCGCCGCACCGGCGCGCACCTCGCGCGCGTCGTGGACGCCGACGGGGCGGTGACCGGCGTCGTCTTCCTCGAGGACGTGCTCGAGGAGCTCGTCGGCGAGGTCAGCGACGCCATGCAGCGCGCCCGCTCCTGAGCAGGAGCGGGCGCGAGTGAGGGAGCGGGTGGGTCAGCGGCGCGCGAGCCGCCGCCCGCTCGGGGTGTCGGCAGGGGCGTAGTCCATGGCGTAGTGGGCGTAGATGCGCGGTTCGTCGTCCGGGCCGAGCTCCTCGTCGGTGCCGAACGTGGGGGCCGCCTTGACGGTCTCCTTGGGGAAGGCGACCCGGATGTCGTGACGGCCGACCGCGGCGCCGTCCAGCGGGACGAGGACGACCTTCTTGAACCCCACCAGGCCGGTCTCGACGGCGGCGAACAGCCACTCGTCGGTGGCGGCCTCCACGTACACGGACGCGAGGGTCCCGACCTTGGCGTCGCTCACGTCGAGGACGGGCGCGCCCTTCCACTGGTTCAGGTCCTGCACGAGGATCGTCATGGCCCACACTCTGGCGGGGCCGGAGCCTCGGCGCGACCCCGCTCCCGGCGGGGCCCGGACCAGGGCCTTCACAGGACCCGACCGGGGCGTTGCCCGGACCGCCGTGGGACGCCTGCGACCATGGGTGGCGGCATGAGCGAGCAGACACCCCCCACGCGGACGACCCTGACCATCAACTGGCTGCAGATCGCGGGCGGAGCCGGCGCGGCCGTGACCTCCGCCGTCCTGCTGGCCGGACTGAAGTCCCTCGGCACCTACGGCACCCTCGTCGGCGCGGCCCTCGGCAGCGTCATCGCGTCGACGGCCGCGGCGGTCTACGGGCACTACCTCGGCGCGAGCCGCGACCGTGTCCTGGAGGCCGCCCGCAAGGCCCGCGAGCGGCGCACCGGGCCCGTCCCGCCCGCCCAGGACGAGCACCCCGACCGCGCGGACCCGCCGGTCGAGGAGGGCCAGCCCGTGCCGACCCCCGGGTCCCCGACGCCGGAACCGCCGCGGCGCAGGGGGTTCCGCGCGCGCAACGCCGTTCTGCTGGGCGTCCTCGCCTTCGTGCTGAGCGTCGGCGGGATCTTCGTCTACGAGTCCGTCAGCGGGCAGAGCGTCGCGGCCGAGCGGCAGGGGACCACCTCGCCCGTCAGCCAGGGCATCGTCGGGAACTCCCTGACCCAGGCTCCGTCCACCCCGACCCCGACGGACACCCCGTCGGCGACCCCGACGGACACCGCGACCGCCACGGACACCGCGACGGCCACGAGCACGGACACGGCGACGGCCGACTCGACGGACGAGCCCACCTCGTCCGCCACCGCGACCGCGACGGACGACCCGACCTCGACGAGCTCGCCCACGGACACCCCGACCTCGGGCAGCCGGTCGACGTCGGAGCCGACGGCCACCTCGACGGGACGGTCCGCCGCCCAGCAGGACGCGAGCGCCCCGGCGTCCGCGCTGCCGGCGGCCCGCTCGAGCGCCGACGCCACCGCGGCGGACTGAGACCGCCGCTCCCGCTGACCCCGCCGAACCCCGCGCGGGTCAGCGGGTGCGCGTGGACTCGCTGCGGCGCAGCTCCTTCGGCACGAGTTCGAGCATCTCCTCGGGCAGCAGCGGCAGGTCGAGGAGGCTGAGCTTCACGCGCGCCCGCCGGCCGTGACCGGCGGCGTCGAGGCGGATGACGTGCCCGGCGTCGCGCTCGGCGCGCACCTCGATGACCGACCCCGGCGGCAGTTCGCCGGCGGCGATCCCGTCGACCTCGACCACGGGCGGTCCGGACCCCTCCAGCAGCTCCAGGCGGACGGTCTCGTCGACGCCGAGGACGATCGGCCGCCCGATGCCGGACATCGGCGCCACGGGGGTGACGAGGAGGGCGTCGGCGGCGGGGGAGACGACGGGCCCGCCCGCCGCGTAGCTGTAGGCCGTCGACCCCGTCGGGGTGGCCAGCACGATGGCGTCGCAGCGCAGGTAGCCGATGCGCTGGTCGGCCACCGACAGCGCGGCCGTCACGGTCCCCTTGCCGGGCGTGCGGGCCAGCGCGATGTCGTTGAACGCCACGGCCTCGCGCCGCTCGTCGCCGGTGTGCAGCTCGGTGCGCAGCGACAGGTGCGGTTCGACGGTGAAGTCCCCGGCGGCGATGCGCTCCAGGGCGCCGGGCAGCTCGCTCGGCTCGAGCTCGACGAGGAACCCCAGGTGGCCGAGGTTCACGCCCAGCACGGGCACCTTGCTCCCCGCGACGAGGCGCAGGGCGCCGAGCATCGTGCCGTCGCCGCCCAGGCTCACGACGGCGTCGACGGTGGCGGCGAACTCCTCGACACCGACCCGCGTCACGGAGTCCGGCAGCCGGGTCGCGTCCGTGCGGAGCCCGACGACCTCCTTGCCGTGCTCGCTCGCCCAGCGTTCGACGACGCGGGCCTGCTCGACGGTGTCGCGCACGGGGTGCACGACGAGTCCGAGGCGGCCGACGTGTCCGGGGTGCACCTGCGACACGCTAAGGGGCCTGCGCGCGGGCCCGGGACCGGGGGGTCGAGGGCTCAGGCCGGTTCCCGCGTGCCCACGCCGTGCTGGGAGTGCTGCGGGGCGTCCCGGCCGAGGCGGCTGGTGCGGGCGCGGGGCACGACGAGCGGCGTCCCCGTCTCCGGGTCCGGCACGACGACGCAGGGCAGACCGAAGACGGCCTCGACGAGTTCGGCCGTCACCACCTGCGACGGGTCGCCCTGGGCCAGCACCGCGCCGTCCTTCATCGCGACGAGGTGCGTGGCGTAGCGCGCGGCGTGGTTGAGGTCGTGCAGGACGGCCACCATCGTCCGGTCCTGCTCCTCGTGCAGCTGCGCGCAGAGGTTGAGCACCTCGATCTGGTGCGCGATGTCGAGGTACGTCGTCGGCTCGTCGAGCAGCAGGATGGGCGTCTCCTGCGCCAGGGCCATCGCGATCCACACGCGCTGGCGCTGCCCGCCGGACAGCTCGTCGACGGTGCGGTCGGCCAGGTCGCCCACCCGGGTCCACGCCATCGCTGCGTCGACGGCGCGTTCGTCGTCGCGCGACCACTGGCGCAGCAGCTTCTGGTGCGGGAACCGGCCACGGGCCACGAGGTCGGCCACCGTGATGCCGTCGGGGGCGGTCGCGGTCTGCGGCAGCAGGCCCAGTCGCCGCGCGACCTCCTTGCCGGGCAGCGAGTGGATCTCCTCCCCGTCGAGGTAGACCGCTCCCCGCTTCGGCTTGAGCATCCGCGCCAGGGCCCGCAGCAGCGTCGACTTCCCGCACGCGTTGGGCCCGATGATGACGGTGAAGGACCCGTCGGGGATCTCCACGCCGAGGTCCTGGGCGATGGTGCGGTCGTCGTAGGCGAGGGTGAGGTCGACGCCGCGCAGCCGGGTGTCCACGGGATTCTCCGATCGTTGGGTCAATGCGTTCAGCCGCGACCGCGGCGCCACTGCGAGACGAGCAGCCAGGCGAGGTAGAGCCCGCCGACGGCGCCGGTGACGACGCCGACGGGCAGCTGGGTGGGGGCGAACACGCGCTGGGCGGCGAGGTCGCTGACGAGCAGCAGGAGCGCGCCGGTCAGGCCGGCGGTGACCAGCCCGGCCCCGACCGCGCCCGTGAGCCGTCGCGCCACCTGCGGGGCGGCGAGGGCGACGAAGGCGATGGGACCGGCGGCCATGGCGGCCAGGGCCGTCAGCGCGGTCGCCAGGACGAGGACGAGCGCCCGGGTGCGGCCGACGTCGACGCCGAGGGCCCGGGCCGCGTCGTCGCCGAGGTCGAGCAGGGTCAGCGAGCGGCCCGCCACGAGCAGCACGGGCAGCAGGACCGCCAGGCCGATCCCCAGGGGCGTCGCCTGCTCCCAGCCCCGCCCGTTGAGCGAACCCGTGATCCACAGCTGGGCGGACTGGGCGTCCTCCACGCGCGAGCGGGTGAGCAGGTAGCTGTTGCCCGCCTGCAGGACGGCCGAGGCGCCGATGCCGACGAGGATCAGCCGGTAGCCCTGCACGCCGCCGCGACTGGACAGCAGGTAGACGAGGGCCGCGGTGACGCCGCCGCCGACCAGCGCCCCGAAGGACACGGCCCAGCCGCCGAGCTGCAGGACGAGCAGGACCACGAGCGCGCCCGTGACGGCCCCGGAGGTGAACCCGATGACGTCGGGCGAGCCCAGCGGGTTGCGCGTCACGAGCTGGAAGACGGCCCCGGCGACGCCGAGCGCGGCCCCGACGAGCAGGCCCGTCACGACGCGGGGCAGACGCAGGCCCAGGACGATGAACTCGTCCGCCCGCTCGCCCCGGCCGAGGAGCGTGCGCAGGACGTCGGGGACGGAGATCGGGTAGTCGCCCGTGGTGAGGCTGACGGACACGACGGCCGCCAGCAGCAGGAGGAGCACGACGCAGACCGTCAGCGTGCGGCCCTCGACCCGCACGGACAGCGCGCGCCCGGCCCGGACGGTGCGTCCGGCACGCGCCCCGTCGGCCACGCGCGGGCGGGGGACGGCCCCGTCGAAGCTCGCGGCGCTCACAGCTGGGCCAGCCGGCGACGACGGACGAGGGCGATGAGGACTGGAGCCCCCAGGATCGCGGTGACGATGCTGACCTCCAGCTCACCGGGGCGGACGACGACGCGCCCCAGGACGTCTCCGAACAGCAGCAGGGCGGGGGAGACGAGGCAGGACAGGGGCAGGACCCAGCGCTGGTCCGGGCCGGTGAGGGCGCGGACCAGGTGCGGCACGGCCAGCCCGACGAACGCGATGGGGCCGGCGGCCGCCGTCGCGGCGCCGCACAGCAGCGTGACCGCGACGGCCGTCAGGACGCGCGTGCGGCCGACGTGCGCGCCCAGGGCCCGGCCGGAGTCCTCGCCGAGCGCGAGGGCGTTGAGGGAGCGGGCCTGGCTCAGCGCGAGGACCGTCCCGACGACGAAGAAGGGCAGGAGCTGGGTGACGACGGTGAGGTCGTGCCCGGCGAGCGTGCCGACCTGCCAGAACCGGAACCGGTCGAA
Source organism: Kineococcus endophyticus (assembly GCF_040796495.1). Taxonomy (NCBI): domain Bacteria; kingdom Bacillati; phylum Actinomycetota; class Actinomycetes; order Kineosporiales; family Kineosporiaceae; genus Kineococcus; species Kineococcus endophyticus. The sequence continues at coordinate 156,123 of NZ_JBFNQN010000011.1, forward strand.
GGTCCGGGTGTCCAGCAGGACCATCCCGCTGACGTAGGCGTAGAGCGCCGCCGAGATCGCCGTGCCCGCGAGCGCCAGGCGCACCGGGGTGGCGCCGCCGCGTCCGGTCGCCCCCAGCAGGTAGACGAGGACCGAGACGACGGCCGCCCCCGCCACGGCCGCCCAGACGAGCTGCAGCCGCGAGGTCAGGCCCAGGACGCCGACCGCGGTGACCATCGCGGCGGCCGCCCCGGCGTTGACGCCGAGGAGGCCGGGGTCGGCGAGCGGGTTGCGGGTCAGGGCCTGCATGAGCGCGCCCGACAGTCCCAGCGCGACGCCGACCGCGATGCCGACGAGGGTCCGCGGCACCCGCAGCTCGCGGACCACGAGGACGTCCTGGGCGTTCCCGCCGGCACCGCGCAGGGCGTCGACGACGGTGCCCAGCGGGATCTCGCGGGACCCGACGGCCAGGCTGGCCGTGACGGCGACGAGCAGGAGGACGAGCGCGACCAGCAGGGCCGTGGGGCGGTGCACGCGCCGACGCCGGGTCGGCAGCGGACTCGCGTCGGGACCCGGGGCGGGGCCGGGCGCGGGGCCGGCCGGCCGCGGTGGCGTCGAGGTGGGCACGAGAGGTGAGGTTAGCCTCTCCACTCCCAGGAGCGCACCGCCGGTGACTGAGGTCTGGAGTGGGGGCGCCGATGGAGGGGTGGCGGCCACCTCCCCGTCGGCCCACTAGGGTGGTTGCCGGCGGTCACCGGAGGTGACCGCGGTCGAGTGTTCAGTCCGGGTGCGCCCGGGCGCAGGTCCCCCGTGGTCCACGGGTGCGGTCGGGCACCACGGCCGATCCCCGTGTCCGACCACCGGAAGGCTCTCCGTGACTTCGTCCGCGTCCCGCGGCTCCCGCACGTCCACCACCACCCCCGGCACCACCCCCGGCACCACCCGTGGCGTCCCCGCCGACGGCTCCGTGCCCCAGCCGCGTCGCCGTCGCCGCGCGACCGCCCCGGGCACCGCTCCCCGCGAGCAGGCCGCCCGCCCGGCGCGTCCCGAGGTCGTCTCCGACGCCGTGACCGAGGTCGTCGCCGACGACCGGTCCTTCGCCGAGCTCGGTGTCCCGCAGGCCCTCGTCGACGTCCTCGCCGCCCGCGGGGTCTCCAGCCCGTTCCCGATCCAGACCGCCACGCTGCCGGACTCCCTCGCGGGGCGCGACGTCCTGGGCCGCGGCCGCACGGGCAGCGGCAAGACGATCGCCTTCGCCCTGCCGCTCGTGGCGCGGCTCGCGGCGTCGAAGACCCCGCGCCGCAGCACGCGTCCCCGATCCCTCGTCCTCGTGCCGACCCGGGAGCTCGCCAACCAGGTCGCGGCCTCGGTGACGCCGATGGCGCAGGCCGTGGGTCTGCGCACGGCGGTCGTCTTCGGCGGCGTCGGACAGAACCCGCAGGTCACGGCGCTCGCGCAGGGCGTCGACGTCCTCATCGCCTGCCCGGGCCGGCTCGAGGACCTGATCGGCCAGGGCCACTGCCGCCTCGACGCCGTCGAGGTCACCGTGCTCGACGAGGCCGACCACATGGCCGACCTCGGCTTCCTGCCCGGCGTGAAGCGCCTCATGGACGCGACCCCGGTCGTCGGCCAGCGCCTGCTGTTCTCGGCGACGCTGGACAACGGCATCGACGTCCTCGTGAAGCGGTACCTGTCCGAGCCCGTCGTGCACTCGGTCGACCCGGCCGTCGCCCCCGTCTCGACGATGGAGCACCACGTCCTCGAGGTCGCCACCGACACCAAGGCCGCCCTCGTGCGTGAGCTGGCCGCCGGCCGGGGCCGCACGGTCCTGTTCACCCGGACCAAGCACTCCGCGAAGAAGCTGGCCAAGCAGCTCACCGCGGCCGGGATCCCCGCCGTCGACCTGCACGGCAACCTCAGCCAGAACGCCCGCGAGCGCAACCTCGGCGCCTTCTCCGACGGGTCGGTCCGGGTGCTGTGCGCCACCGACATCGCGGCCCGCGGCATCCACGTCGACGAGGTCGGTCTCGTCGTGCACGTCGACCCGCCGACCGAGCACAAGGCCTACCTGCACCGCTCCGGCCGCACGGCGCGCGCCGGCGCCGGCGGTCTCGTCGTCACGGTGGCGACCCCCGACCAGCGCGGCGACGTCCGCACGCTGGCGCGCCAGGCGGGCATCGCGCCGCGGTGGACGCCCGTCGGCACCGGTCACGCGCTCACCGCGCAGCTGGTCGGCCCGACCGCCGCCTACGTCGACCCCGCCGACTCGCCCGTCCCGACCGCCCCGCCGCAGCCGCAGCGGACGGCCAAGCCGCGGACGGCACCCGCGACGAGCGGTGGCCGTGCTCCGGCGGCCGCGAGCCGTCCGGCCGCGGCCGGTGCCGGGGCGGCTCCCGGCGGCGCGCCGCGTCGCCGTCGTCGCGGGGGTCGTGGTGGCCGCGGGGGCGCGGGCTCGCCCGGTACCGCGACGCGCTGAGCGGCACCGTCCTAGATTGCTGAGGTGGGCGGGCGGCGTCGCTGGTGGGGGTACACCCATCCGCACAGCCGCGCCGCCGTCCACATCGTCTTCTGGGTCCTCGTCGCCGGCGTCCTCGGCGCCCTGTGGTGGTGGTTCCGCGGCCGGCACGCGCCGCTGCGACCGGCGCCCGTGCGGGTCCTGCAGGGGGTCGTGGCCGGTCTCGCGGTCGGGCTGATCCTCGTCGGGACCACCTGGCGCAGCGTCACTGACCTCGGCGACGCCCCCGTCTGCTCGGCCCCGCCGGGGGAGGAGTGGGAGTCCACGAGCGACGTCGGGGCGCTCACGCCCAGCGTCCTGGCGCAGAAGGTGGCGACCTGGCCCGAGACCGGGCTGGCGATGCTCTACGCCGACGCCCGCGGCCTGTCCGTGTGCCGGTACGCGGCGGCCGACTACTACGTCGGGGTCGTCCCCGTCGCGGTCGCCGGCAAGCGGACGACGAACTTCGGGGACATGGTCATCTCCCCGCGCTTCCCGACCGTCCCGGCCGAGGCGGCCGCCCTGGCCCGGCACGAGTCGCACCACCGGCCGCAGTGGGCCGTCGCCACCGTCCTGGCCGGCCCGGCCGCCTTCCCGCTCGCCTACGGCGTCGACGACTTCTTCTTCCCCGGCGCGCGCAACCACTTCGAGCGCCTCGCGGGCCTCGACGAGGGCGGCTACGTCGCCGAACCGGCCGGTCCGGTGCTCGGTCCGCCCCAGTGGGCGGTGCTCGCGGGTGTCCTGGCGGGGGCCGTGGCGCTCGGCGTCCGGTTCCTGCGGCACCGCAGGCGGAGACGGGGCCGGCACCCGGCAGGATGACCCGGTGCCGCCGGGACCCACCACCTCGCTCGACGTCCTCGTCGCCACCCTCCTCGCCTCCCACCGCGACGCGCTGCCGGTCGGCGCCGTCGTCCCCGAGCTCCTCGCCACCCTGCAGGCGCACGGGGCCGCGGTCCTGCAGGCGCCGCCCGGCACCGGCAAGACGACGCTCGTCCCCCTGGCGCTGGCGGCGCAGGCTCCCGGCGGCGGTGTCCCGGGCCGCGTCGTCGTCGCCGAACCCCGCCGCGTGGCAGCCCGGGCCGCGGCCGCCCGGATGGCCTCGCTGCTCGGCGAACCGGTCGGCGGCACGGTCGGGTACGCCGTCCGCGGCGACCGGCGCGTCGGGCCGGGCACCCGTGTCGAGGTCGTGACGACGGGCCTGCTGCTGCGCCGGCTGCTGCGCGACCCCGAGCTGCCCGGGGTCTCGGTCCTCCTGCTCGACGAGGTGCACGAGCGCCAGCTCGACGCCGACCTCGTCCTCGCCTTCGCGCTGCAGACCCGTGAGCTGCTGCGCGAGGACCTCCGCCTGGTCGCGGCCTCGGCGACCCTCGACGTCCCGCGCCTGGCCGAGCTGCTCGCAGCGCCCGTCGTGACGGCGACCGCCCCCGTCCACCCCCTCGACGTGCAGTGGTGCCCGCCCGCGCGGCCCGTGCGCCCGCCGGACGGCCTGCGCGTGGACCCGGCCCTCCTCGACCACGTCGCCGGACTCGTGCGGCGGGCGCTGGCCGAACGCGACGGGGACGTCCTGGTGTTCCTGCCCGGGACCGGGGAGATCCGCGCCGTCGGGGGGCGCCTGGCGGGCGTCGATGCGGAGGTCGTCCCGTTGCACGGCAGGCGGTCTGCGGCCGAGCAGGACGCCGCCCTCAGGCCGGGGGAGCGGCGCCGCGTCGTGCTGGCCACCGCCGTCGCCGAGTCCAGCCTCACCGTCCCCGGCGTCCGCGTCGTCGTCGACGCGGGGCTCGCCCGGGTGCCCCGCTTCGACCACGCGCGCGGGTTCGGCGGGCTCGACACCGTCCGGGTCTCGCGGGCGGGCGCCGACCAGCGCGCCGGCCGCGCGGCCCGCGAGGCTCCCGGGGCGGTCTACCGCGCGTGGTCGGCCGCCGAGCACGCGCTGCTGACCCCGCACACGGCGCCGGAGGTCCTCACCGCCGACCTCACCGCCTTCGCGCTGCTGTGCGCGGGGTGGGGCGACGTCGACGACCTGCCCCTGCTGGACGCCCCGCCGCCCGGTCCGCTCGCGGCCGCGCGCGAGGTCCTTTACCGCCTGGGTGCGCTCGCGGACGGCGCCCTCACCCCGCTCGGGCGGCGCATGGCCGACGTCGGTCTGCACCCGCGGCTGGCCCGCGCCCTGCTCGACGGCGCCGACCGGGTCGGGGCCCGCCCCGCCGCGGAGGTCGTCGCGCTGCTGTCCGAAGAGGGCGGTCCCGGTTCCGGCGACGACCTCGTCGCGCGCTGGCGCGCGGCCCACCGCGAGCACCGGACCCCGTGGCACCGCGAGGTGGACCGGCTCCTCGCCGCGCTGCCCGCGGGGGCGTCGAGCCGGAGGGGGCCGGGGACGCCCCGGGACGCGGCCGCGGGGCTCGTCGTCGCCCTGGCCCACCCCGAGCGGGTCGCCCGGCGCCGCAGCGAGGACGGGACCGCCTACGCGACCGCGGGCGGGACGGGGGTCGAGCTCGCGCCCGGCAGCGGGCTGCGCGGCGCGCCGTGGCTGGCCGTGGCCGCCGCCGACCGCGCCCCCGGCCGGGCCGCGGCCCGGGTCCGGGCGGCGGCGCCCCTCGACGAGGACAGCGCCCGCCAGGTCGTCGGTGTGCGCGTGGTCGACGAGGTCGTCTGGGACGGCGACGTGCGGGCCCGTCGCGTCGAGCGGCTGGGGGAGCTGGAGCTGTCCGCCCGCCCCCTCGCCGACCCGCCCGCCGAGGCCGTCGCCGCGGCGGTCGCCGACGGCGTCCGGCGCGAGGGGCTGCAGCTGCTGACCTTCGGCGCCGCGGCCCGGTCGTTGCGGGCCCGCGTCGCGTGCTGCCGTGCGGCGCAGGGCGGTCCGTGGCCGGACCTGTCCGACGAGCACCTGCTGGCGACCCTGCCGCAGTGGCTCGGCGCGCAGCTGGCGGGGGTCCGCTCGCGCCGCGACCTGGCGCGCATCGACGTGCTCACCGCGATGCGCGCGCTCCTGCCCTGGCCGCAGGCGGGCCGCCTCGACGAGCTCGCCCCCGTCGACCTGCCGGTCCCGTCCGGCCGGCGCGTGGCGCTCGACTACACCGACCCGGCCGCGCCCGTCCTCGCCCTGAAGCTGCAGGAGGCGTTCGGCTGGACGGCGACGCCCCGGCTCGTCGAGGGCCGGGTCCCCGTCGTCCTGCACCTGCTCTCACCCGCGGGCCGGCCGCTGGCGGTGACGGCGGACCTGGAGTCGTTCTGGCGCGGCGTCTACCCGTCGGTCCGGGCGGAGAACCGCGGCCGCTACGTCAAGCACCCCTGGCCGGAGGACCCGTCCACCGCCGTCCCCACGGCGCGCACCACGCGCGCCGCGAGAGGTCCGGGACGCGGCTCAGGCTGAGACGACCCCGGGGACGGGACCCAGCGCCGACCAGGGGAACTCGATCCACCGGTCGGTCTCGCGCCAGGCCCAGTCCGGCTCCCGGGTCGTCGTCGGCTTGCGGTAGACGACGACCGAACGCGCCCGCACGCCCGCGTCGGCGCACAGCGCGACGACGACGCCGAGGGTGCGGCCGGTGTCGGCGACGTCGTCCACGACGAGCACGTCGCGGCCGGCGAGCTCGGTGAGGTCCACCGACGGCGCGAGCACGACCGGTTCCGGCAGCCGGGAGTCGACGCCGGTGTAGAACTCGACGTTGATGGTGGCCGTCTCCTTGACGTCCAGCGCGTACGCCAGGCCCGCGGCCAGCGGCAGCCCGCCCCGGGCGATGCCGAGCACGACGCCGGGCCGGAAGCCGTCACGGGCGATGTTCGTCGCGAGGTCGCGGACGGCGTCGCCGAAGGTCGACCACGTCAGCACCTCCCGGTCGGCGGGAGCGGGCCCGGTGTCGGGCCCGGAGTCGGGCTCGGAGTCGGGCTCGGAGTCGGGCTGGGAGGCGGACGGTGCGGTCACGGGGCGAGGCTAGCTGCGGGCCGTTCCCCGACGCGCGAGCCCGCGGGACATTACGATCACTCTTCGTGACGACTGGTGCACGCACTCGACGGTGCCGGGGGTGGACGTGAGTCCCGCCCTGCACACCGTCGACGTGGCCGTCGTCGGTGCGGGCCAGGGGGGTCTGTCGGCCGCCTTCTTCCTCGACCGCGCCGGGCTGGACCCCGGACGCGGCTACGTCGTCCTCGACGGGGACGACGAACCCGGCGGCGCGTGGCGCCACCGCTGGCCCGGGCTCGTCATGGCGCGCGTGAACGGCGTCCACGACCTGCCCGGCTTCCCCCTCGGGGCGGTGGACCCGCAGGCCCCGGCCCGCGAGGTCGTGCCCGCCTACTTCGCCGAGTACGAACTGCGGCTCGGCATGCCCGTGCGGCGGCCCGTCGTCGTGCACGACGTCCGTCCCGCCGGGGCCCGCCTGCTCGTCACGTCCTCGGCGGGGACCTTCGCGGCCCGCGCGGTCGTCAACGCCACCGGGACGTGGACCCGGCCGTTCTGGCCGTCCTACCCCGGCCGCGGGAGCTTCCGCGGCCGGCAGCTGCACACGGCCGACTACGCCGGCCCGCAGGAGTTCACGGGGCAGCACGTCGTCGTCGTCGGCGGGGGCATCTCCGCGGTGCAGCACCTGGAGGACCTCGCCGCCCACGGCGTCGGCACGACGTGGGTCACGCGCCACGAGCCCGTCTTCCGCGAGGACTTCGACGTCGAGGCGCGCCGGGCCGCCGTGGAGGTCGTGGCCCAGCGGGTGGCGGCGGGGGAGCCACCCGGCAGCGTCGTCTCGGCCACCGGTCTCCTGCTGACCCCCGAGGTCGCCGCCCTGCGCGACCGCGGCGTCCTCAAGCGCCACCCCGCGTTCTCCCGCATCACGCCCGACGGCGTCGAGTGGGCCGACGGCTCCCGGCAGGGCGCGGACGCGATCCTGTGGGCCACCGGGTTCCGCCCGGCCCTGGACCACCTCCGCAGCCTGCACCTGCGCGAACCCGGCGGCGGCATCCTCGTCGACGGCACCCGCGTGGTCCGCGAACCCCGGTTGCACCTCGTCGGGTACGGCCCGTCGGCCAGCACCGTGGGGGCGAGCCGCGCCGCGCGGCAGGCCGTCCACGAGGTCCTCGCGGGGCGCTGACGGGGCGCGGGTACGTTCTGCGCCCATGAGCTCCCCCTTCTCCGTGCCCCTCACGGCGCTCGCCGGCGGACCGCTGCCCGCGGACGCCCTCGACGGTCGTGCCGTCCTCGTCGTCAACGTGGCCTCCCGGTGCGGGCTGACCCCGCAGTACGAGGCCCTGGAAGCCCTGCACCGGGAGTTCGCCGACCGCGGGTTCACCGTCCTCGGCGTGCCCTGCAACCAGTTCAACGGCCAGGAACCCGGGACCGACGAGGAGATCGCCGAGTACTGCTCGGCCACCTGGGGCACGACGTTCCCCATGACGACGAAGGCCGACGTCAACGGTCCCGACCGCCACCCGCTGTACGACGTCCTGAGCGCCACCCCCGACGCGGACGGCGAGGCCGGCGACGTCACCTGGAACTTCGAGAAGTTCCTCGTCGCCCCCGACGGGCGCGTCGTGGGCCGCTTCCGCCCGCGCACGACCCCCGACGACCCGGCCCTGCGGGCCGCGGTCGAGGAGGTCCTGCCGGCCTGAGCGCCGTTCACGTGCGGCGCAACGGTTCGGCGAGCGCGAAGGGCACCGTGAGGACGCCCCGCCGCACCCGGACGTGGTAGCGCGACCGCCCCACCTTCACGACCTCGCCCGTGGCGCCCGCGTGCGGCCCGCCGCCCCCGACCCGCACGCGGGCGCCGACCGGCAGCCGGTCCCGGACGACGGGGCCGACGCTCCCGGCGGCCAGGTGGGCCCAGTCCTCCTGGTAGCTGGCGGGCAGCGCGGACGGGGCCACCGGGCGGCCGTGGAAGGTCCAGCTGACGACGTGGGACGGGTCGAAGCCCGGCCCGCAGCGCGCGCACGAGACGACGCGCGCCGGGCGGCGGTGGCGGGTCGCGACGTGGCCCGCGGGGCAGGTCCCCGTCCACGGGCCGGGCGGGCGCGGTCCCTGGGAGGTGCGCTCGGCCGAGCAGCCGATGCGCCGCGCCGTCGCCCGCCAGACGGCGTCGTGGCCGTGCCGGGGACCGACGAGCGCGTGCGCGATCTCGTGCAGGACGGTGTCCCGGACCTCGGCCTCGTCGTGCAGCGCCGTGAGCGGTCCGCTCAGCCCGATCTCGCGCCGGTCGGCCCGGCAGACCCCGGCCCGCGTCTTGGCCCGGTCGAGCACCACCGTCCAGCCGTGCAGCCCGTGCTGGGCGACCAGCTCCCGCGCCATGACCAGCGCCTCGCGCACGTCCACCCGCACCCCTCGCCTCACCCCGGCCCTGTCCGACGCGCCGCATCAGAGCACAGCCGTCCGACACGGGGGGTCCTGCCCGGGAGCGCCCTGGGGACGGACGTCCCCCGGGGACGAGAAAGGGCGTCGCACGGTGTGCGACGCCCTTCGTGGTGGTGCCCCCGGCAGGACTCGAACCTGCGCACACGGCTCCGGAGGCCGATGCTCTATCCGCTGAGCTACGGGGGCCCTGCGGTGCGTCGCAGACACTACCAGCGATGGGTGCCCGCCCCGACCAGGACCGCCCCGCCCGGCGTCCGGTTCGTCCCTGTGGGTGGCGGACGGAGGGGAGGCGCTGCGCCGGTAGGCTTGCCACTCGTGACTCCCGCCGAGCTCTCAGCTGCCCTGAGGGACGCCCTGACCACGGCCGTGACGGCCGGAGAGCTGTCCCTCGACCCCGCCGACGTGCCGGCCGAGGTCCGCGTGGAGCGCCCCAAGAACCGCGACCACGGCGACTGGGCCACCAACGTCGCCCTCCAGCTGGCGAAGAAGGCCGGGACGGCGCCGCGCGAGGTCGCCGCCGTCCTGCAGCGCCGCCTCCTGCAGGTCGAGGGCGTGCAGGCCGTCGACATCGCCGGCCCCGGGTTCCTCAACATCACCCTCGAGGCCGCCGCCGCGGGCGACCTCGCGCGCGTCGTCGTCGAGGCCGGCCCGGCCTTCGGCCGCGCCGCCGCACCGAGCGGGGAGAAGGTCAACCTCGAGTTCGTCTCGGCCAACCCGACCGGCCCGATCCACCTCGGCGGCACGCGCTGGGCCGCCGTCGGCGACTCCCTGGCCCGGGTCCTGCAGGCTGCGGGGGCCGAGGTCACCCGCGAGTACTACTTCAACGACCACGGCGCCCAGATCGACCGGTTCGCACGGTCCCTGCTGGCCCGCGCCCACGGGGAACCCGCGCCCGAGGACGGGTACGGCGGCGACTACATCGGCGACATCGCCGACGCCGTGCTGGCCCGCGTGCCCGGGTTGCGGGACCTGCCGCGCGAGCAGCAGCAGGAGACGTTCCGCCGCGAGGGCGTCGACCTCATGTTCACCGAGATCAAGCAGTCCCTCGCCGAGTTCGGCGTCGAGTTCGACGTCTACTTCCACGAGGACTCCCTGCACAGCACCGGCGCCGTCGACCGCGCCGTGCAGCGCCTGCGCGACCTCGGCCGGATGTACGAGGCCGACGGCGCGACCTGGCTGCGCACCAGCGACTTCGGCGACGACAAGGACCGCGTGGTCCTCAAGAGCGACGGCAACCCGGCCTACATCTCCGGCGACCTGGCGTACTACCTCGACAAGCGCGAACGCGGGTTCGACCGCTGCGTGATCATGCTCGGCGCTGACCACCACGGGTACGTCGGCCGGATGATGGCGATGTGCGCGGCGTTCGGCGACGAACCCGGTGTGAACCTCGAGATCCTCATCGGCCAGATGGTGAACCTCGTCCGCGACGGCGTCCCGGTCCGGATGAGCAAGCGCGCCGGCACGGTCGTGACGATGGAGGACCTCGTCGGCGCCGTCGGCGTCGACGCGGCCCGGTACTCCCTCGTGCGCTCCAGCGTCGACTCGAGCATCGACATCGACCTGGACCTGCTGACGAAGCGGACCAACGACAACCCCGTCTTCTACGTGCAGTACGCCCACGCCCGGACGGCGAACGTCGGCGTGAACGCGGCCACGGCCGGGGTGCGCCGCGAGGACGCCTTCGACCCCTCGCTGCTGACCGACGAGACGGAGTCCCTCCTGCTCGCCGCCCTCGCCGAGTTCCCCGAGGTCGTGCGCCGCGCCGGGGAGCTGCGCGAACCGCACCGCGTCGCGCGGTACCTGGAGGAGCTCGCCGGCCGGTTCCACAAGTTCTACGACGCCTGCCGCGTCACGCCCCGCGCGGGCGAGGACGTGACCGACGTGCACCGCACCCGGTTGTGGCTCAACGACGCCACCCGCCAGGTGCTCGCCAACGGTCTGGCCCTGCTCGGCGTCTCGGCGCCGGAACGCATGTGAGGGGAGGGACACCCGTGGCGGACATCGCCGTCGTCCCCGCGTGGCTCACGCCGCCGGCCGACGTCAACGAACTGCTCCCGCAGCTGTGGGCCCGCACCGTCGCCCGCGGCGACGACGGGGCCCTGCGCGTCGGCGGGGTCGGCGTGGCCGACCTCGCGCGCGAGCACGGCACCCCGCTGTTCGTCGTCGACGAGCTGGACTTCCGCTCGCGCGCGACGGCGTTCCGCGACGCCTTCGCCGACGCCTTCGCCGACCTGTGCGGCGGTGCGGACGTCTACTACGCGTCCAAGGCGTTCCTCGCCACGGGCGTCGCGCGCTGGATCGCCCAGGACGGCCTGCACCTGGACACGGCGTCGGGCGGTGAGCTCGAGCTCGGCCTGCGCGGCGGTGTCCTGCCGGGACGGATCGCCCTGCACGGCAACAACAAGTCGCGCCGCGAGATCGCGACGGCGCTCGAGGCCGGCGTCGGCCGGATCGTCGTGGACTCCCTGGGCGAGATCGACCTCGTCGCCGACCTGGCCCGTGAGCGGGGCGTCGTGGCGCCCGTGATGCTGCGGGTCACCGTGGGCGTGGAGGCGCACACGCACCAGTACGTCGCGACGGCGCACGAGGACCAGAAGTTCGGGCTGTCGCTGGCCTCGGGCCAGGCGGAGGCCGCCGTCGCCCGCGCCCTGGCCCGGCCCGAGCTGCAGCTCCTCGGACTGCACAGCCACATCGGTTCGCAGATCTTCGACATGGGCGGCTTCGAGGTCTCGGCCCGCCGGCTGCTGGAGCTGCACCGCCGCGTGGAGCGCGTGCACGGGGTCGAACTGCCCGAGATCGACCTCGGCGGCGGCTACGGCGTGGCCTACACCTCCGCGGACAAGCCGCTGGCCCCCCGCGAGATCGCCGGCCGGATGGCCGAGATCGTGGCCCGCGAGTGCCTCGTCCAGGGCATCGCCGTGCCCCGCGTCTCCGTCGAGCCGGGCCGCGCCATCGCGGCCCCGAGCACCTTCACGCTCTACGAGGTCGGGGCGACGAAGGACGTCGAGCTCGACGGCGGGACGCGCCGACGGTACGTCTCGGTCGACGGCGGCATGAGCGACAACATCCGCACCGCGCTCTACGACGCGGACTACTCCGCGACGATCGCCTCGCGCGCCTCGGACGCGACGGGCGTGCTGTCCCGCGTGGTCGGGAAGCACTGCGAGAGCGGGGACGTCGTCGTGCGCGACGAGTTCCTGCCCGACGACGCCGGCGCGGGTGACCTGCTCGCCGTGCCCGGTACCGGCGCCTACTGCCGCAGCATGGCGAGCAACTACAACCAGGTGCCGCGACCGGCGGTCGTCTCGGTGCGGGACGGGGCGACGTCCCTGCTGGTGCGCCGCGAGACGCCGGAGGACCTGCTCGCGCTCGACGCAGGCTGAGGGGCCCGCGCACCGCGGGTGAGAGGGTTGGCCCGGTTCCTGCCGGACGGGCCGGGGCACGAGTGGCTGGACGGCGGGACGACGTTGCTGGACGGAAGTGGGGAGCACACGCTGTGGAGCCGGTGAAGGTCGCGCTGCTCGGGTGCGGTGTCGTGGGCACCGAGGTGGCACGGCTGCTGACGACGCAGGCCGACGAACTCGCGGCGCGCGTGGGTGCGCCGCTGGAGCTGGTGGGCATCGCGGTGCGGCGCCTGGGGCGCGACCGCGGGCTGGGGGTCGACCCCTCGCTCTTCACGACCGACGCCGAGGAGCTCGTGACGCGCGCCGACGTCGTCGTGGAGGTCATCGGCGGCATCGAGCCCGCGCGCTCGCTCATCCTGCGGGCCGTCGAGCACGGCGCCTCCGTCGTGACGGCCAACAAGGCGCTCCTCGCCGCGGACGGCCCGGCGCTGTACGAGGCGGCCGCCAAGGCCGGGGTCGACCTCTACTACGAGGCCTCCGTCGCCGGGGCGATCCCGCTGCTGCGTCCCCTGCGCGAGTCCCTCGTCGGCGACCGCGTCACGCGCGTGCTCGGCATCGTCAACGGGACGACGAACTACGTCCTGGACCAGATGGACACCTCGGGCATGGGCTTCTCCGAGGCCGTCGAGCAGGCCCAGGCCCTCGGGTACGCCGAGGCCGATCCGACCGCCGACGTCGAGGCCTTCGACGCGGCCGCCAAGGCCGCGATCCTGGCCTCCCTGGCCTTCCACACGCGCGTCAGCCTCGACGACGTGCACCGCGAGGGCATCACCGAGGTCAGCGCGGCGGACGTGCGCGCGGCCCAGCTGCAGGGCTGCGTCGTCAAGCTGCTGGCGATCTGCGAGCGCGGCACGGACGCCGACGGCGGCGAGGCCGTGTCCGTGCGCGTGCACCCGGCGATGCTGCCGCGCGAGCACCAGCTCGCGGGCGTCCGCGGTGCCTTCAACGCCGTCTACGTCGAGGCCGAGTCGGCCGGGCAGCTCATGTTCTACGGCCCCGGCGCCGGGGGGCAGCCCACGGCCAGCGCGGTCATGGGTGACGTCGTCGCCGTGGCCCGCCACAAGGTCGTCGGCGGCCGGGGGCCGGGGGAGTCGGCGTACGCGCAGCTCGCCGTGCAGCCCATGGCCGACACGGTCACCCGCTACCACGTGCGCCTCGACGTCGCCGACAAGCCGGGGGTGCTGGCCCAGGTCGCGGGCGTGTTCGCCGCGCACGGCGTCTCCATCGAGGCCGTGCAGCAGCGGCACGACGACGCCGGGCGCGCCGTCCTGGTCGTCGTGACGCACAGCGCCACCGACGCGGCCCTGTCGGCCACCGTCGACGAACTCGAACAGCTGGACATCGTGGACTCCGTGGCCGGTGTGCTGCGGGTCGAGGGAGGGGACGCCTGATGGCGCACGTGTGGCGGGGTCTCATCGAGGAGTACCGGGACCGGCTGCCCGTGACCGAGGCCACCCCGGTGGTCACCCTGGGCGAGGGCGGCACGCCGCTGGTCCCCGCGCGCCACCTGTCCGAGCTCGTGCGCGGCCGCGTCCTCATCAAGGTCGAGGGCTGCAACCCGACCGCGTCCTTCAAGGACCGCGGGATGACGATGGCCATGAGCAAGGCCAAGGAGAACGGCGCCGAGGTCGTCATCTGCGCCTCGACGGGCAACACCTCGGCCTCGGCCGCGGCCTACGCCACCGCCGCGGGCATCCGCTGCGCGGTCCTCGTGCCCGACGGCAAGATCGCCATGGGCAAGCTGTCGCAGGCCGTCGCCCACGGCGCGACGATCCTGCAGGTCGACGGGAACTTCGACGACTGCCTGAACCAGGCCCGCAAGCTCGCCGAGGCGTACCCGGTCGAACTCGTGAACTCGGTCAACCCCTACCGCATCGAGGGCCAGAAGACGGGTGCCTTCGAGGTCGTCGACGTCCTCGGTGACGCCCCCGACATCCACGCCCTGCCCGTCGGCAACGCCGGCAACATCACGGCCTACTGGAAGGGCTACACCGAGTACGCGGCGGACGGTGTCGCGACCCGCACCCCGAAGATGTGGGGCTTCCAGGCCGCCGGCGCCGCGCCCATCGTCAAGGGCCACCCCGTCGACGAGCCGGAGACGATCGCCACGGCCATCCGCATCGGGCACCCCGCGTCGTGGACCGGGGCCACCACCGCCCGCGACGACTCCGGCGGCCGCATCGACGCCGTGAGCGACGAGCAGATCCTCGCCGCGCACCGCTGGCTGTCCGCGCGCGAGGGCGTCTTCGTCGAACCCGCCTCCGCTGCGGGGGTCGCCGGACTGCTCGCCGCGCACGAGGCCGGCGAGGTCGAGCCGGGCCAGACCATCGTCATCACGGTGACCGGGCACGGGCTCAAGGACCCGCAGTGGGCGCTGCAGCTGGCCGCCGGCGCCGAGGGGTCGGTCGAGCCGGTCCGCGTCCAGCCCGACGCCGTCACGATCGCCCGCGCCATCGGCGTGGAGGTCTGAGGAGCGTGGACCCCCGCTCCAGCTCCGGGTCCGGCCCCGTGCCGGGCCCGTCCCGCCAAGGGTCGTTGGCGGCGTTGCCGGTCGGCACGACCGCGACCGTCCGGGTGCCGGCGACGAGCGCGAACCTCGGGCCGGGGTTCGACGCCTTCGGCCTCGCGCTCGACCTCTGCGACGAGGTCCGGGCGGAGGTGGTCGCGGACGCGGGTCTGCGGGTGCGCGTCGAGGGACAGGGCGCCGGTGCGGTGCCGACCGACGAGCGCCACCTCGTCGTGCGCGTCCTGCGCGAGGAGCTGGCCGCCGCCGGGCACACCGCCCCCGGGCTGGACGTGGTGTGCCGCAACGTCATCCCGCACGGACGCGGCCTGGGATCGTCCGCGTCGGCGATCGTCGCGGGCCTGGCCGCGGCCCGGGCGCTGCTCCTGGCGGCCGGGGCGGTCGTCGAGGACGAGCAGGAGACCCGGGCGCGCATCCTCCTGGAGGCGTCCCGCCGCGAGGGGCACCCGGACAACGCCGCGCCCGCCGTGCACGGCGGCTTCACCATCGCCTGGACGCGCGGTGACGACCCGACCCACCCCTACGCCGTGCGCTCGGTCCGCCTGCCCGTCCACCCCGACGTGCGTGCCGTCGTGTGCGTGCCGGCCGAGGAGCTGGCGACGTCGCGGGCGCGGGCGCTGCTGCCCGCCACCGTTCCCCACGCCGACGCCGCGCTGACGGCGGGCCGGGCCGGTCTGCTCGTGCACGCGCTGACGGCCGACCCCTCGCTCCTGCTCGACGCGACCGAGGAGCGCCTGCACCAGACCCAGCGGGCCCCGGCGATGCCGCGGTCGGCGGAGCTGTTGCGGGCGTTGCGGTCCGAGGGTCTGGCGGCCGTCGTCTCCGGTGCGGGGCCGAGCGTGCTCGTGCTGACCGACGCGCCGGGTGTCGACCGCGTCCGCGCCGTGGCCGCGGGGGGCGCGTGGGACGTGCACGCACGGCCCGTGCACGCCGACGGCGTCGCCTGGTCCTGACGCTCCGCGGCGGATCGGGGGCGCGACGCGCCGTGCGCCGAACGGGGGACGGTGACTGCGCCCGCGCCGCCGGGTGTTAGCATTGGAGGCAGCACCCACGGCGGGACACTCACGGTGGGGCTCTCTCGAGCCGAGAACCGTCCCTGCTGCGTCCGTTCCCCGTCTCCGGGTGCGTCTCCACGTTCTCGCCGCGCTTCTTCGCGTGGCCGTGGATTTCCCATCCTGCCCATCGGGCAGTCACCGCGACACCCCCGGACCCGACGAAGCGCCGGATCCACCGGTCAGTCGCACCGACGAGGGGGAAGGACCTTCGTGACCGACACCACCGACATCGCCGCCACCGACGGCACGGCGACAGACGCCTCCGGGGCGCCCGCGCGCCGCACGGGCAGCCTGTCCGCGTTGCGGCTCCCGCAGCTGCAGGCCCTGGCGTCCGAGCTGGGCATCACCGGCACCGGCCGCATGCGCAAGGTGGACCTGCTCGCCGCCATCCGCGAGCACGAGTCCGGCACGGCGCAGCGCAGCGCGCGTGCGGAGGCTCCCGCCGCCGCGGCCCCCGCCGTCCAGCAGCCCACGGTGCAGCAGCCCGCAGTGCAGCAGCCGGTCGAGCAGCCCGCCGCCGTGCAGCAGCCCACCGAGCCGGCCGAGCAGCAGCCCGCCGAGCAGCCCGTCCAGCAGGCTCCCCGCTCGCGGTCGCGCCGCGCCGGTGCTCCCGCAGGGGCTCCGCCGGCCACGACGCCCGAGCCCGCCGTCGCCGACGAGCAGCCCGCGGCCCAGGTGCCCGCGCAGCCGTCGTCCCCCGAGGCCGACCCCGCCCCGCGCACCGAGCCCACGCTCGACGACTTCACCCGCGGCCGCGGTGACCGCCCCGAGCGCGGCGAGCGCTCCGACCGTGCTGAGCGCGGCGAGCGTGGCGAGGACTCCTCCCCGCGCCTGTCCCGCCGCGAGCGCGCCCGTCGTGACCGTGTCCGTGAGCCCGACCAGCAGGTCGAGCTGCCGAACATGCCGCGTCGCGACGCCGCCGACGGCGAGTCCCGCCGTGACCGCCAGGACCGCCAGGACCGCCAGGACCGCCAGGACCGGCCGGAGCGCACCGCGGACCGGGGCGCGGACCGGGGCGAGGGTCGCTCCGACAACCGTCCCGAGGGCCGCGAGGACCGGAGCGAGCGTTCCGGCGACCGCACGGAGCGCACCGAGCGTCCGCAGGCCGCGCAGAACGGGCCGGACGACTTCGACGGCGAGGGCGGCCGCCGCGGCCGTCGCAACCGCTACCGCGACCGCAAGGGCCGCCGCGGCGGCCGTGACGGCGGCGGCGCGCCCGAGGTCGACGAGAACGTCTCCGAGGACGACGTCCTGCTGCCCGTCGCGGGCATCCTCGACGTCCTCGACAACTACGCGTTCATCCGCACCTCCGGCTACCTCGCCGGCGCGAACGACGTCTACGTCTCCCTCGGCCAGGTGAAGAAGAACAACCTGCGCCCCGGCGACGCCGTCACCGGTGCGGTCCGTCAGCCCCGCGAGGGTGAGCAGACGGGGGCCCGCGCGAAGTTCAACGCGCTCGTCCGCGTCGACACCGTCAACGGCGCGGCGCCCGAGCAGGCCCGGCACCGTCCGGAGTTCACGAAGCTGACGCCGCTGTACCCGCAGGAGCGGCTCCGCCTGGAGACCGAGCCCAACGTCCTGACGACGCGCATCATCGACCTGATGTCGCCGCTCGGGAAGGGGCAGCGCGGTCTGATCGTCGCGCCGCCGAAGGCGGGGAAGACGATGGTCATGCAGGCCATCGCCAACGCGATCACGACGAACAACCCCGAGTGCCACCTCATGGTCGTCCTCGTGGACGAGCGGCCCGAAGAGGTCACCGACATGCAGCGGACGATCAAGGGTGAGGTCATCGCCTCCACCTTCGACCGTCCCGCGTCGGACCACACGGCCGTCGCCGAGCTCGCCATCGAGCGGGCCAAGCGCCTCGTGGAGCTCGGCAACGACGTCGTCGTGCTGCTGGACTCCCTGACCCGCCTGTCCCGCGCCTACAACATCTCGGCGCCCGCCAGCGGCCGCATCCTGTCCGGTGGTGTCGACGCCTCGGCGTTGTACCCGCCGAAGCGGTTCTTCGGGGCGGCCCGCAACGTCGAGAACGGCGGCTCGCTGACGATCCTGGCCTCGGCCCTGGTCGAGACGGGCTCGAAGGCCGACGAGGTCATCTTCGAGGAGTTCAAGGGCACCGGGAACATGGAGGTCCGCCTGTCGCGCCAGCTGGCCGACAAGCGCATCTTCCCCGCCGTCGACGTGCCGGCCTCCGGCACGCGGCGCGAGGAGATCCTCATGTCCCGCGAGGAGCTGCAGACCGTCTGGAAGCTGCGCCGCGTCGTCACCGCGCTCGACGCGCAGGCCTCCATCGAGCTGCTGCTCGACCGCCTCAAGAAGACCCGCAGCAACCTCGAGTTCCTGCACCAGGTCCAGACGTCCACCCCGCTGGTCAACAAGGACTGACGGGAACATCCCCGGGGGGCCGCCGGTTGTGAAGGACCGGCGGCTTCCTGTGGGAGACTGCTTTGACACCGCAGGCACCGGCTCACGCCAGCAGGATCGGCGACCCGGTGCCGACTGAGCGCCTTGAGGAGAGAACCATGAAGGCTGGGATCCACCCGGACTACGTCGAGACCCAGGTCACCTGCACCTGCGGCGCGACGTTCACCACCCGCAGCACCGAGAAGAGCGGCGAGATGCGCGCCGACGTGTGCAGCGCCTGCCACCCCTTCTACACGGGCAAGCAGAAGATCCTGGACACCGGTGGCCGCGTGGCCCGCTTCCAGCAGCGCTACGGCAAGAAGACCGCCAAGTAGTCCGCTCGCAGCGCCGGTCCCACCGCCCCACGGGGTGGAGGGGCCGGCGCTGTCGCGTTCCCACCCCACCCCGTCCTCTCAGGAGCTCTGCGTGTTCGAGACCGTCCAGCCGCTGCTCGACGAGCACGCCGAGCTCGAACGCCGCCTGGGCGACCCCGCCGTGCACGCCGACGCAGGACTGGCCCGCCGGCTCGGCCGGCGCTACGCCGAGCTGCAGCAGGTCGTCGAGGCGCACACCGCCTGGCGTGCGGCCACGGACGACGCCGAGGCCGCCCGCGAGCTGGCCGCCGAAGACCCCGGTTTCGCCGCCGAGCTGCCGGTGCTCGAGCAGGCGGCCACGGACGCGGGTGAGCGGTTGCGCCGCGTCCTCCTGCCGCGCGACCCCGACGACGCCCGCGACGTGATCCTCGAGATCAAGGCCGGTGAGGGCGGGGAGGAGTCCGCCCTCTTCGCCGGGGACATGCTGCGCATGTACCTGCGGTACGCCGAGCAGCGCGGCTGGGCGACCGAACTGCTCGACGCCACCCCCAGCGACCTCGGCGGCTACAAGGACGTGTCCGTGGCCGTGAAGAGCCGCGGTGCCGCGGCCGAGGGCGTCTGGCACCGCCTGAAGTACGAGGGCGGGGTCCACCGCGTCCAGCGCGTCCCCGTCACGGAGTCCCAGGGGCGCATCCACACGTCGGCGGTCGGGGTGCTCGTGGTCCCCGAGGCCGAGGAGGTCGAGGTGGACGTGGACCCGAACGACCTGCGGATCGACGTCTTCCGCTCGTCGGGCCCCGGCGGTCAGAGCGTCAACACCACCGACTCCGCCGTGCGCATCACCCACCTGCCCACCGGCATCGTCGCCAGCTGCCAGAACGAGAAGTCTCAGCTGCAGAACAAGGAGTCGGCGCTGCGGATCCTGCGCGCCCGGCTGCACGCGGTGGCCCAGGAAGCCGCGGACGCGGAGGCGTCGGCCGCCCGCCGGTCCCAGGTGCGCACCGTCGACCGCTCCGAGCGCATCCGCACGTACAACTACGGCGAGAACCGCATCGCCGACCACCGCACGGGCTTCAAGGCGTACAACCTCGACACGGTGCTCGACGGCGAGCTCGACCCCGTCATCCAGTCGGCCATCGACGCCGACGAGGCCGCCCAGCTCGCCGCCCCCTGACCTCAGGCCCCGTTCCCTCGTGGAAAACACACTTTCCGCCCTCGACATCGGCGTGTCGAGGGCGGAAAGAGTGTTTTCCACGAGCCTCGCGCCACGGGGATGCGTAGTCGCTACGGTTGTGCGTAGGATCGACGCGTGGACGACGAACGGTGGGCCCTCCTCGAGAAGCGCCTCGCGGCGCTCGAGGCCCGCGTCGCCGACGGGGCGGACCCCCGGGACGACGACACCTTCTGGGCGCTGCGGGAGCTGAAGCGGCAGGCGGAGGGGCGCTCGCACGTCCTCTTCACCGGCAGCGTCACGCTGCCCACGGGCGCGCAGTACGAGTGGCAGGAGACCGTCGAGGTGTCCTCGATGCTCGAGGCCGACCCGACGCAGGCCGTCGCCGCGCTGTCCGCCCTGGCCCACCCGGTCCGTCTGCAGCTGCTGCACAAGGTGCTCCACGGCCGGCGCACCGTCCCGGAGCTGGGGGAGGGCCTCGGCACCTCCGGTCAGCTCTACCACCACCTGCGCCAGCTCGTCGCCGAAGGCTGGCTGACCACGTCCGGTCGGGGCCTGTACGACGTCCCGGCTGAGCGCGTGGTCCCGCTCCTGACCCTGCTCGCCACCGCTGGACTGAGGTGATCGCGTTGTCCGTCAACCCCTTCCGACCCGTCCTGCGCACGAGCGGCCTGCTGGCCGCCCTCTGCGCCGCTGTCCTCGGTCTCACCGCCGCGGCCGCGCCGACCCGAGCGACCCCACCGACACCGTCGGTGGACGCGACCGGCGACCCGGCCCTCGCCGAGCGCCTCCGGGCCGCCACGGCGGACGTGGCGGGCCAGGGGTTCGCGGTCGCCGCCGGCGACGCCACCACGAGCGCGTCCGCCGCCATCGGGACCGTCGCCCCCGGACGGGCCCTGACGTCCGCCACGCCGCAGGAGATCGGTTCGGTGACGAAGGGGCTCACGGGCCTCCTGTTCGCCGACGCCGTGGAGCGCGGGGAGGTCGCTCCCACCACGACGCTCGGTGACGTGTACCCGTGGCTGTCCGGACCCCTCGCCGCCACGACGCTCGAGGAGCTGGCCACGCACACGTCGGGGCTGCCGCGGCTCAGCACACGCGCAGCGCTCGCCGCGCCGCTCACGGCCATCACCTACGGAAATCCGTACCGGTGGGACACCCCCGAGAACCTGCTGCGCGACGCCGCCTGGACGCCGTTGCGTGGGCCGAAGGGGCAGTACGCCTACTCCAACCTCGGCTACGCGCTGCTGGGCAACGCCCTCGCCCAGCGGCTGGGGGAGCCCTACCCCCAGCTCGTGCACGACCGCGTCCTGCAGCCGCTGGGGATGGCTGCCACGGAGGCCGCCCCCGCGCAGCTCCCCGCCGACCGCGCCCGTGAGCTCGGCCCGGACGGTCGGCCCAGCGCGCCCTGGCGCTCGACCGGCAGCACCCCGGCCGGGGTCGGCGTCTACTCCACCGCTGACGACCTGGGGCGACTGGCGGCGGCCGTCGCGCGCGGCGAGGTGCCGGGCGCCCGCGCGCTGCAGCCCGTCGTGCAGACCCCGGGTGCGGGCATCGGGTGGGGGTGGCTGTCCGCCGACCTCGGTGGACGGCAGGTCGTCGGCGTCAACGGCGCCACGACGGGCGTCCGCACGTCCGTCTGGGCCGTCCCCTCGACGGGGCAGTGGGTGGCGGTCACCTCCCCGAGCGGCAGCACCGACGAGGCGGACACCCAGACCGTGGCCTTCCGCCTGCTCGGCCTGGCCTAGCCTGCGCGGGTGGTCACCGCGCGTCAGCTGCTCGTCGAGGCCGAGCGGCGGCTCGCCGAGGCCGGCGTTCCCACCCCCGCCGCGGACGCCGAGACGCTGCTCGCGCACGCGCTCGGCGTCACCCGCTCCCGGCTCGGGGTTCTCGTGGCGCTGGGGGACCCGGTGGACCCCGGTGCGTTCGCCGACCTGCTCGACCAGCGCGCCGACCGGGTGCCGCTGCAGCACCTGACCGGTCGCGCCGGGTTCCGGGCGCTGGAGCTGCGCGTCGGTCCGGGCGTGTTCGTCCCGCGGCCCGAGACCGAGACGGTGGCCGGTCTGGCGATCGCGGAGGCCTCGCGTCTCGACGGTCCCCGCGTCGTCGACCTCTGCACCGGGTCCGGGGCCATCGCCCTGGCGGTGGCGACGGAGGTGCCGTCGGCCCGCGTGCACGCCGTCGAGCTCGACCCGATGGCGCACGCCTGGGCCCGGCGCAACGTCGAGGACCTCGCCCCCACGGTCGAGCTGCGCCTGGGCGACGCGGCCACGGCCTTCGACGACCTCGACGGAACGGTCGACGTCGTCGTCAGCAACCCGCCGTACGTCCCGCCGGGCGCGGTGCCCGTCGACCCCGAGGTCGCCCAGCACGACCCCGAGGTCGCGCTCTACGGCCTGGGGGACGACGGACTGCAGGTGCCGCGCCGGGTCGTGGCCGCGGCCGCGCGGTTGCTGAGGCCCGGCGGGTACGTCGTCGTCGAGCACGCCGAGGTCCAGGAGCGGTCGGCCCGGGAGATGTTCGGCGCTGCCTCGTGGACGGACGTGGAGAGCCACCGGGACCTCACGGGTCGTCCCCGCGCGACCACGGCCCGGCGCCGCTGACGCGCCGACGCACGCCTGCCGTTCCGCGCAGCGGCCGCGGTGGGAGACTCTTGCCCCGTGAGACCCCCGTTCGACTGCGCCGACCCCGTCATCCGCGACCGCGGGCTGTCCGCCGCGCACAACGCCGTGAAGCGCGGTGAGGTCGTCGTGCTGCCGACCGACACCGTCTACGGCATCGGTGCCGACGCGTTCAACGCCGCCGCGGTCAAGCGCCTGCTCGAGGCCAAGGGTCGCGGCCGCGACATGCCGCCTCCGGTCCTCGTGCCCGAGACGCGTACGATCGACGGCCTCGCCAGCTCCATCCCCTTCGCCGTGCGCGAGCTCGTCGACGCGTTCTGGCCTGGCGCCCTCACCATCGTGTGCCGGGCCCAGCCGTCGCTGACGTGGGACTTGGGGGAGACGAACGGCACGGTCGCCCTGCGGATGCCGCTGCACCCCGTCGCACTGGAACTGCTGCAGCGCACCGGTCCCATGGCGGTCTCGAGCGCCAACAAGTCGGGCCGACCGGCGGCGACCCTCGTCGAGGAGGCCGTCGCGCAGCTCGGTGAGTCGGTGCGCGTCTACCTCGACGGCGGCGCCAGCCCCAAGGGCGCACCCTCGACCATCGTCGACGCCTCCGACGGGCCCCTGCGCATCCTGCGGCTCGGGGCGATCAGCGAGGCCGAGCTGCGCGCCGCCGTCCCCGACGGCTGGGCCGAGCCCGAGCAGCCCCTCGACCGGCCTGGCGACCAGCCGGACGGCGACGCACCGGAGCAGGAGCCCGGGACGGCGCCGCTCACCAGCGGATGAGGGCCTACCTGCTCGTCATCGTCGTGGCCGCGGCCGTGACGTACCTGACGACGCCGCTCGTGCGGCGCATCGCCCAGCGCGTGGGTGCGGTGACGCCGCTGCGGGACCGGGACGTGCACACCGTCCCGATCCCGCGGCTCGGAGGGCTCGCCATGCTCTTCGGGATGGTGGCGGCGCTCGTCGTCGCCAGCCGCATCCCCTTCCTGTCCCGCGTGTTCGACACCGACCCGGGCCCGCTGTGGGTGCTGGTCGGCGCCGCGGTGGTCGTTGCCGTCGGGGTCGCCGACGACATCGTCCAGCTCGACGCCGTCACCAAGCTGGCCGGCCAGGTGCTCGCCGCCGGGATCATGGGCTGGCAGGGGGTCAGCCTGCTCCAGCTGCCCATCGGCGGTGTCACGCTGCTGTCCGGCCGGACGATGATGATCATCACGATCCTCGTCGTGCTCGTGTCGGTGAACGCGGTGAACTTCGTCGACGGTCTCGACGGCCTCGCGGCGGGGATCGTCGGCATCGGCGCCATCGCCTTCTTCGGCTACTCCTACACGCTGCAGCGGGGGAGCGTGCCGGACGACTTCTCCTCCCTGGCCACGCTCATCGCCGCCATCACGGTCGGCGTGTGCCTGGGTTTCCTGCCGCACAACTTCCACCCCGCACGCATCTTCATGGGCGACTCCGGCTCGATGCTGCTCGGCCTGCTCATGGCGAGCTCGACCATCGCGGCGACGAGCACGGTGGACCCCGAGACGGTGGAGAACGAGCAGATCGCGCCCGCCTTCTTCCCGCTGCTGCTGCCCATCGCGGTCCTGCTCGTGCCGTTCATGGACATGGTCCTGGCCGTCGTGCGCCGCACCCGCGCGGGCAAGGCGTTCTGGCACCCCGACAAGAAGCACCTGCACCACCGCCTGCTGCAGATCGGCCACTCCCACCGCGTCGCCGTGCTCGTCATGTACTCGTGGGCGGCGTTCCTCAGCTTCGGCGCCGCCACCTCGGCCTTCCTGCCGCTGCCGCAGGCGCTCGCGGTGGCCTTCGCGGCCGGCTGCCTGGTGCTGGCTCTGACGTTCCTGCCCCTGTACTGGCGGCGGAAGCGGCCGACGGTCGAGGACCTCGGGGTGCCGGCCCCGGAGGCGCCGGACCGTCCCGCCCCGGCCCCGAGTGAGACGTCGCGCACATGACCTCAGGTCGACGACGACGCGGTGTAGGAGGTGCCGGAGCTCGTGATAGCTTTCACGAAGTCTCCCCGGTTCGCGACGGACCTGGGGCTGCCGCCGATGAGCCTGTCCAGCCGGACGACCCGCCGACGACGAAAGTGGAATCCGTGAGCACGAGCACCGACGCAGGGGTCCAGGCCGCGCAGGCCTTCGGCTTCCTGCTGCGCCGGGCGTCCCTCGTGACCGGCATCGCCGCCGTCGTCTGCGTCGCGGTCGCGTGGGTCTGGAAGGGTCCGTCCGCGGGGCTCTCGTCGCTGATCGGCGCCGCCATCGTCATCGCGTTCTTCGGGGCGCGGTTGGTGGTGATGCGCAAGGTCACCGAGAAGAACCCGCACATGATCATGCTGACCGCGATGGTCGTCTACAGCGTCAAGATCGTCCTGCTGGGCGTCGCGATGCTGCTGCTCATCCGCGTCGACGGGATCTCCGGCCCGGCGCTGGGGTTCACCGTCATCCTCACGGCCGTCGTCTGGCTCGCCGCGGAACTGCGCGGGTTCATGACGATGCGCATCCCGGTCTTCATGGGCGGTGAGCAGTCGAAGTGAGCCTCGCCAAGCCCTCGGACGACCCGAGCACCGACATCGGCAACGGCCTCACCGAGAAGGTGGCGTGGAGCATCACGTCCTACCTCATCTCCGGGGCCATCCTCGGCGGCCTCGCCGGCTGGGGAGTGGACCACCTGCTCGGCACCCACTTCATCGTGGGGATCGGGTTGGTCCTCGGCAAGGCGTTGACTTTGTACTACGTGTGGCTCCGGTACGGTACGCACTGACCGCGGGACGCCCGACCACTGTTCAGGGGGCCACGCGGCCGGCAGACCGGCCCCGTTCCCACGATGAAGTTCGCACGGAGGAGTTGACGTGAGCCTGGCCATGCTGGCTGCCGCGGAACACGGGTACACCGCGCCCGACCAGAAGATCTTCTGGCAGCCGCTCATCGGGAGCGGGCCGTTCGCCATCACGCGGCCGGCCATCGTCTTCGCGCTGTCCGCCGTGCTCATCATCTGGCTGCTGCTCGCCGGGACCAAGCGTCTGAGCGTCGTGCCGGGCAAGAAGCAGATGGTCGTCGAGGCGGGTTACGGCTTCGTCCGCAACTCCATCGGCCGGGACATCATCGGGTCCAAGGAGTTCCTGAAGTTCGTCCCGCTGCTCTTCACGTTCTTCTCGGTCATCCTCGTCAACAACCTCTTCGGCGTCATCCCGCCGATCCAGTACCCGACGATGGCGCGCATCGGTTTCCCGCTCGCGCTGACCATCATCCTGTACCTGACCTACCACACGGTCGGGATCCGCAAGAAGGGCTTCGCGGCCTACTTCGCGGGCGTCGTGCCGCACGGCCTGCCCAAGCCGATCGTGCCGCTGGTCTTCCTGCTCGAGGTCCTCTCGATCGTGGTCATCCAGCCCATCACGATCACGCTGCGGCTCTTCGGCAACATGTTCGCCGGCCACCTGATCCTCGTGCTGTTCATCAGCGGCGCCGAGTACATGCTGCTCGACGGTGGTCTGGGCCTGAAGATCGTCGGCATCCCGACCATCGTCATGGCCTTCGCCCTGACCCTCTTCGAACTCTTCGTCGAGTTCCTCCAGGCGTACGTCTACACGATGCTCGCCGCCACGTTCATCGCCAGCGCCCTCGCTGACGAGCACTGACCCGCCCCACCCAGGACTCCGGGGCGCGGACGTGCGCACCGGCAACGAAAGGAAGACGCAGGACCATGACTGGCTCCCTCGCCATCGTCGGCTACGGCCTCTCCGCCATCGGCCCGGGCATCGGCATCGGCCTCATCTTCGCGGCGTACATCAACGGCGCCGCCCGTCAGCCCGAGGCCCGCGGCATGCTCCAGAGCATCGCCATCCTCGGCTTCGTCCTCGCGGAAGCGCTGGCCATCTTCGGCATCGCCCTCGCCTTCGTCTTCCAGGGCAGCTGACCAGCCTGACGGCTCGTCACAGCAGCCCTAGCCCGAAGGAGGAAACGTGCTCGTAGCAGGCTTCGCCGCCGCCGGTGAGGAAACCGAAGCGGTCCCGGGCGACCCGCTGTACCCGATCCTGCCGCACCTCGGTGAGCTGATCGTCGGCATCATCTTCGCGATCATCATCTACGCGGTGGTCGCCAAGAAGGTCGTCCCGCGCCTCGAAGCGATGTACGAGGAGCGGCGCGCGGCCATCGAGGGCAACGTCGAGAAGGCGGAGAAGGCCCAGGCCGAGGCCCAGGCCGCCCTCGAGGAGTACAAGGCCCAGCTCGCGGACGCCCGCGGCGAGGCCAACCGCATCCGTGAGGAGGCGCGCCAGCAGGGTGCGCAGATCCTCGCCGAGATGCGGGAGCAGGCGCAGGCCGAGTCCGAGCGCATCACGACCGCGGCTCGCGCCACGATCGAAGCGGAGCGCGCGCAGGCGACTGCGCAGCTGCGTGCCGAGGTGGGTCGCCTCGCGACCGACCTGGCGTCCCGCATCGTCGGTGAGTCGCTGCAGGACTCCGCTCGCCAGAGCGGCGTCGTGGACCGCTTCCTCGCCGACCTCGAGCGCAGCGAGTCGGGGGCGACCTCCCGATGAGCGAGCTCGACTCCGGCGTCGCGAAGGCGAGCCTCGCCGCCGCGCAGCGGGTGCTCGACGCGCAGCTCGCCACCGAGGGGGCCGACGCAGGCCGGACGGGGGAGGACCTCTTCGCCGTCACCAGCCTGCTCGACTCCTCGGTGGGGCTGCGCCGGGCGCTGACCGACCCGTCGCGGGAGAGCTCGGCCAAGGCCGAGTTCGTCCGTCGCACGTTCACCGGCAAGATCGGCACGGCCGCCGTCGAGACGGTCGCCGCGCTGGCGTCCTCGCGCTGGACGGCCGGTCGTGACCTGTCGGACGCCACCGAGCGGCTCGCAGTCGTCGCGGTCGTGACGCAGGCGGAGCGGTCGGGGCACCTGGACGCGCTGGAGGACGAGCTCTTCCGGTTCTCCCGCACCATCGCCGGCAACGCGCAGCTGCGCGACGCCCTGGCCGACCGCACGGCTCCGGACGCGAACCGCGCCTCGCTGGTCTCCCGGCTGCTGCTCGACAAGGCGGCGCCCGAGACGGTCCAGCTGGCCCGCCGGGTGGCGGTCTCGCCGCGCGGCATGCGCGCCGAGCGGCTGCTCGAGGAGTGGGTCGAGGTCGTGGCCGCGCGCCGCGAGCAGCTCGTCGCCCACGTCGTGAGCGCCACCCCCCTGAGCGAGACCCAGCGCGAGCGCCTCGCGGCCTCGCTGTCGCGCCAGTACGGCCGGGCCATCAGCGTCACGGTCGACGTCGACCCCCACCTCGTGGGCGGTCTGCGCGTGAGCATCGGCGACGACGTCATCGACGGGTCGATCTCGACCCGCATCGACGAGGCCCGTCGCCGCCTGGCCGGCTGAGCCCGCCCTGAACACCCCACCCCGCGGGACGCGGGGGATGATGGACTTCGAGAACTGCAGGACCCGAGAAGGAGAGCAGGGCTTCCCATGGCCGAGCTGACCATCCGCCCGGAGGAGATCCGGGACGCTCTCGACGCCTTCGTGGCGTCGTACGACCCCGGCACCGCCGCGCGTGAGGAAGTCGGCCGCGTGACCGACGCGGGCGACGGCATCGCCCACGTCGAGGGCCTTCCCTCGGTCATGGCGAACGAGCTGCTGCGCTTCGAGGACGGCACCCTCGGCCTCGCGCAGAACCTCGACGTCCGCGACATCGGTGTCGTCGTCCTGGGCGACTACGCCGGCATCGAGGAGGGCCAGGAGGTCCACCGCACGGGCGAGGTCCTCTCCGTCCCCGTCGGTGACAACTTCCTCGGCCGCGTCGTCGACCCCCTCGGTGCGCCGATCGACGGCATGGGCCCGATCGAGGCCGAGACCCGTCGTGCGCTCGAGCTGCAGGCCCCCTCGGTCGTGCAGCGCCAGGAGGTCCGCGAGCCGCTGCAGACCGGCATCAAGGCGATCGACGCCATGATCCCCGTCGGCCGCGGCCAGCGTCAGCTGATCATCGGTGACCGCCAGACCGGCAAGACGGCGATCGCGATCGACACGATCATCAACCAGAAGGACAACTGGGCCTCGGGCGACCCGAAGCAGCAGGTCCGCTGCATCTACGTCGCCATCGGTCAGAAGGGCTCCACGATCGCTTCGGTGAAGCGCTCGCTGGAGGAGGCCGGCGCGATGGAGTACACGACCATCGTCGCGGCCCCCGCGTCCGACCCGGCCGGGTTCAAGTACCTCGCGCCCTACACCGGTTCGGCCATCGGCCAGCACTGGATGTACGCGGGCAAGCACGTCCTCATCGTGTTCGACGACCTGTCCAAGCAGGCCGAGGCCTACCGCGCCGTGTCGCTGCTGCTGCGCCGCCCGCCGGGCCGCGAGGCCTACCCCGGTGACGTCTTCTACCTGCACTCCCGTCTGCTGGAGCGTTGCGCGAAGCTGTCCGACGAGCTCGGCGCCGGGTCGATGACGGGTCTGCCGTTCATCGAGACCAAGGGCAACGACGTCTCGGCGTACATCCCGACCAACGTCATCTCCATCACCGACGGCCAGATCTTCCTGCAGTCGGACCTGTTCAACGCGAACCAGCGTCCGGCGATCGACGTCGGCATCTCGGTGTCCCGCGTCGGTGGTGCGGCCCAGACGAAGGCCATCAAGGGCATCTCCGGGACGCTGAAGCTGGACCTGGCGCAGTTCCGCGCCATGGAGGCGTTCGCGATGTTCGCCTCCGACCTGGACCAGGCCTCCCGCAACCAGCTCGCCCGCGGTGCGCGCCTCGTCGAGCTGCTCAAGCAGCCGCAGTACACGCCGTTCTCCCTCGAGGAGCAGGTCGTCTCGATCTGGGCCGGCACCACCGGTCAGCTGGACTCCGTCGAGGTCTCGGACATCTCCCGCTTCGAGCGCGAGTTCCTCGAGTACGTCAAGCGCAACCACGGCGAGCTCATGCAGGGCATCCGCGAGACCAAGCAGTTCTCCGACGGCGCCAAGGACGAGCTGAAGAAGGCCGTCGACGCCTTCAAGCCGCAGTTCTCGGCGGGCTCGACCGACTCGGCCGTCCCGGCCGACGAGGACCACGGCCGGACCGACGCGGACGACATCTCGCAGGAGCGCATCACCACCACCAAGCGCTGAGTCGCGTGGCAGTCGCAGGACCGAGCGGAGCAAGGAAGAGGAGCAGGACATGGCAGGCCAGCTGAGGGCCTACCGGCGGCAGATCCGCTCGGTCCAGGCGACCAAGAAGATCACCCGCGCGATGGAGCTCATCGCCGCGTCGCGGATCATCAAGGCGCAGGCGAACGTGCGCGCGTCGACCCCGTACGCGCGGGCGCTGACCCGCGCCGTGTCGGCGGCGGCGTCGAACTCCTCGCTCGACCACCCGCTGATCACCGAGAAGGCCGAGGTCAAGCGCGCGGCGGTCCTGCTGCTGTCGTCCGACCGCGGTCTGGCGGGGGCGTACTCCTCCAGCGTCCTGCGCGAGGGGGAGCGGCTCGTCGCGACCCTGCGCGAGGAGGGCAAGGAGGTCGCCCCGTACCTGGTCGGCCGCAAGGCGGTGGCGTTCTACGGCTTCCGCCGCCGGCCGGTCGTGGACTCGTGGGTCGGGTTCACCGACTCCCCGGCCTACGACGACGCGAAGAAGATCGGCGACCGGCTGCTGACCGACTTCGCGCAGGACTTCGCGCAGGGCGGGATCGACGAGATCCACGTCGTCTACACCCACTTCGTCAGCATGGTGACGCAGGAGCCCCGGGTCATCCGGCTGCTGCCGCTGGAGGTCGTCGAGGGTGTCGAGGCGCCCTCGGGCAGCGACCTGCAGCCGCTGTACGAGTTCGAGCCGAGCGCTGACGCGGTGCTCGACGCGCTGCTGCCGCAGTACGTCAACAGCCGCATCTTCAACTGCCTCCTGCAGGCGGCGGCCTCCGAGCTCGCGGCGCGTCAGCGGGCCATGAAGAGCGCGACCGACAACGCGGACGAGCTCATCAAGAAGCTGACCCGACTGGCGAACAACGCCCGTCAGGCCGACATCACCCAGGAGATCAGCGAGATCGTCGGCGGCGCCGACGCCCTCGCCTCCTCCGGTTCGCGCGCCTGACGGCTGCCGGGCCCACCCCACACTTCTGCACGAACTCACTCGACGAAGGAAGCCCGAGGAGCGACATGACCGCCACCGTCAACGAAGCGCCCACCAGCACCAGCAAGGGTGCGACCGGACGCATCGCCCGAGTCATCGGGCCCGTCGTCGACATCGAGTTCTCGGCCGACGCCATGCCGGACCAGAACAACGCCCTCACCACCGAGGTGAGCATGGGCGGCCAGACGTCGACGGTGACGCTCGAGGTGGCCTCCCACCTCGGCGACAACATGGTCCGCGCCATCTCCCTCAAGCCGACCGACGGCATGGTCCGCGGTGCGCCCGTCGTCGACACCGGTGCGCCGATCTCGGTGCCCGTCGGCAACGTGACCCTCGGCAAGGTCTTCAACGCCATCGGCGAGGCCCTGAACCTCGAGGAGGGCGAGCGCCTCGAGGTGACCGAGCGCTGGCCGATCCACCGCAAGGCCCCGAGCTTCGACCAGCTCGAGTCCAAGACCCAGATGTTCGAGACCGGTATCAAGGTCATCGACCTGCTCACCCCGTACGTCCAGGGTGGGAAGATCGGCCTCTTCGGTGGTGCGGGCGTCGGCAAGACCGTCCTCATCCAGGAGATGATCCAGCGCGTCGCCCAGGACCACGGTGGTGTGTCGGTGTTCGCCGGTGTCGGCGAGCGCACCCGTGAGGGCAACGACCTCATCGCCGAGATGGCCGAGGCCGGTGTCTTCGACAAGACCGCGCTGGTCTTCGGCCAGATGGACGAGCCGCCGGGGACGCGTCTGCGCGTGGCCCTGTCCGCCCTGACGATGGCGGAGTACTTCCGCGACGTGCAGAAGCAGGACGTGCTGCTCTTCATCGACAACATCTTCCGGTTCACCCAGGCCGGTTCCGAGGTCTCCACGCTGCTCGGCCGCATGCCCTCGGCCGTCGGGTACCAGCCCACGCTGGCCGACGAGATGGGTGTGCTCCAGGAGCGCATCACCTCGACCCGTGGTCACTCGATCACCTCGCTGCAGGCGATCTACGTCCCCGCGGACGACTACACCGACCCGGCGCCGGCCACGACGTTCGCGCACCTCGACGCGACGACGGAGCTGTCCCGCGAGATCGCCTCGCGCGGTCTGTACCCGGCCGTGGACCCGCTGACCTCTACGTCGCGCATCCTCGACCCGCTGTACATCTCCAAGGACCACTACTCCACGGCGGTCCGCGTCAAGCAGATCCTGCAGCGCAACAAGGAACTGCAGGACATCATCGCCATCCTCGGTGTCGACGAGCTGTCGGAGGAGGACAAGCTGACGGTGAGCCGCGCTCGCCGCATCCAGCAGTTCCTCTCCCAGAACACCTACATGGCGGAGAAGTTCACGGGTGTCTCCGGCTCGACCGTCCCGCTCAAGGAGACGATCGAGGGCTTCTCGAAGATCGCCGACGGCGAGCTCGACCACATCGCCGAGCAGGCCTTCTTCAACGTCGGTGGCCTCGAGGACGTCGAGCGCAACTGGGCGCGCATCCAGAAGGAAACCGCCTGATGGCTCTGCAGGTCGAACTCGTCGCGGCGGACCGCTCGGTGTGGTCCGGCGAGGCCTCGCTCGTGCGCGCGCGCACGGCGGAGGGTGAGATCGGCATCATGTCCGGGCACGAGCCGCTGCTCGCCATCCTCGCCCCCGGCGACGTGGCGATCTCCGGTTCCGGTGCGGACGGGGTGACCGCGACCGTCAGCGGTGGGTTCTTCTCCGTGGACCACGACAAGGTGACGATCGTCGCCGAGCAGGTCGAGGTCACCGCGGGCTCCGGCACGCGCTGAGAACGGCTGGGCGACGGTGCACGAGGTCCTGCTCTCCCTGGAGATCGCAGGCGCGTGCGCCGTCGCCCTCGTCGTGGTGCTCGTGCTCGTCGTGCTGCGCCGCCGCCGCCTCATGGCGCGTCTCGGCACGTTCGACTGTTCCATCCGGCAGGCCCGTGGTGGCCGCCGGCGCTGGGCCCTGGGCGTCGCGCAGTACGAGCGCGACCGCCTGGACTGGTACCGCACCTTCTCGCTCTCCCCGCGCCCGTCGTGCAGCTACGCACGGCGGGCGCTGGCCGTCACCCTGTTCCGCGAGGCCGAGGGACCCGAACTCGTGGCCGTGCAGCCGGGCGCGATGATCGTGGAGTGCCGCCTCGAGGCCGAGGGTGCGGGGGAGGAGATCGAGTTCGCGATGGGCCGGGACGCCTACACCGGTTTCGCGAGCTGGCTGGAGTCCGCCCCGCCCGGCCAGGGCGTCAACGTCGCCTAACCCCGCTGCTCCAGGATCTGCCGGGCCAGACCGGCCTCGGCGGGGAAGACCATCACCCGCGGCCCCTCGGTCGTGGGCGCCAGGGTGGCCCGGATCCCCGCGTCGACGAGCGTGCGCCGCTGCACCTCGGCCTCGACGAACGTCGGGGGAGCGCTGACCACCTCGAGCAGGCCGTACTCCTCGCTCGACCCCTGCTTCGGGCGGCGTTCGACGACCGACTTCCCGTGCGAGAACGTCCAGCGCAGCAGCAGCACCAGGACGGTGACCGCCACGAGGGCCACGACGGGGCCGAAGGCGTAGGAGTAGCTGCTCCAGCTGATCTGCACGGCCCCATCCTCCCCCCGGTGACGCCGCAGGTCACCGTTGGGCAACGGCTCGGTGCTTCGCCCGCTCAGCGGTGTCGGTCGGTGGCAGAGTGTGCTCACAGTGTCACCGTCGGTCTCATGGTCCCCAGTCGTCACGTGACGAGAACGGGGTGCAACCGACCGGCGGTCCGCTGCGTCTGACCGGTGACGATCACACGATCACGACCGGCGTCCTCGGGGGAGGAACAGATGGCGATCGGACTCGCGACGGTGCCAGGCACCGTCCGCAACGACGCGACGGTGCCCAGCGCCGCGGACGACGTCGCAGCTCGCCGGGCCGCGCGCTCGGCTCCCGGCAGTGCGGCGACCGTGGACGACGTCGTCCACGGCCAGGTCCTGCACGTCGGCGGACGGCTCGACGTCCACACCGTGCCCGACGTGCGCGCTGCGCTGCACGCGGCCGTCGACGCCGGGACGGGCGACCTCGTGGTCCAGGTGGACGGCATCGTCGTCGCCGACGCCACGGGGCTCGGGGTGTTCGTGGGGGCGCACCGCCGCGCTCAGCGGACCGGCCGCCGCCTCGTCCTGCGCGAGGTGCCGCTGCCCGCGCTGCGCCTGCTGCGCGTCACGCGGCTGCACCTCGTGCTGCAGGTCGAGGACGCCCCGGCCCAGGCCGTCGACCGGACGGCCGTGCGGCGGGCGCGCGCCGAGGCCCTCCTGCTCGGTCCGGGACGCACCGGGGGCGCTCAGAACAGCCGCGAATCCACGTCGTCGATCCCGCGCAAGGCGTCGTAGTCCAGCGTCACGCACCGGATCCCGCGGTCGACGGCCAGGGTCCTGGCCTGCGGCTTGATCTCCTGGGCGGCGAGGACGCCGGTCACGGGGGCCAGCAGCGGGTCGCGGTTGAGCAGCTCGAGGTAGCGCGTGAGCTGCTCGACCCCGTCGATCTCGGCGCGTCGCTTGATCTCCACGGCGACCGCACGGCCGCCGGCGTCGCGGGCGAGGATGTCGACCGGGCCGATGGCCGTCATGTACTCGCGGCGGACCAGGGTGTACCCCTCGCCCAGCGTGCCGATGTGCTCGGCCAACAGCTTCTGCAGGTGCGCCTCGACGCCGTCCTTCACGAGTCCCGGGTCGACGCCCAGCTCGTGCTCGGAGTCGTGCAGCACCTCGTGGATCGACACGACGAGGCGGTCGTCGGTCTTGGTGTGCTGGACCGTCCACGTCTCCACGACGCCGGCCTCCCGCGCCTCCTCCTCCGGCACGGCCACCGTCAGGCGCGCCGGCGGGCTCATCCAGTTCAGCGGCTTGTAGCTGCCGCCGTCGGAGTGCACGAGCACGCTGCCGTCGGCCTTGACGAGCAGGAGCCGGGTGGCCAGCGGGAGGTGGGCGGTGAGCCGGCCCGCGTAGTCGACGGAGCAGCGGGCGATGACGAGACGCACGAGGGGCGAGCTTACGAGACGCCCGCGGACGCCCCGGGCAGGCGCGTGTAACGAAACCGGGCCCCGGCACGACTACCGGTCGAACCGAGCGTGGCCACGGTGGTGTGGAGGGGACACCACCGCGGCAGCGCCCGGTCAGGCCGACCGGGGCACGGCTTGAGAGCATGACGCCCGTGCCCCGCTCGAACCGCCGCCGCCCCGACCCGCCGCCCCGTGCGCCGCTAGGTCGTGGGGTCGACCGCACCGTCTCCGGTCCGGACGGGGAGTGGGTCGTCCGCGAGCTGCGCGGGACCTCGTCGGAGAAGACGTACACCTGCCCCGGCTGCCGGCAGGACATCCAGCCCGGCACGCCGCACCTCGTCGTCTGGCCCTCGCGGGGGACCTTCAGCCCCGCCGACGGCGCCACCGAGCGGCGGCACTGGCACCGGGCCTGCTTCGGCGCCCGTGGCCGGCGCTTCTAGGGGCCGCGGGTAACGTGCCGGGGTGAGCACCGCCACCCCGTCCCTGCACGCCTCGGCACCCCTGCACGACCAGACCGCCCGCGGGTTCGCCAGCGACAACGCCGCCGGCATGCACCCCGAGGTCCTGCAGGCCCTCGTCGCCGCGAACGGCGGCCACGTCCCCAGCTACGGCGCGGACGCGTACACGAGCGCGCTCACCGAGGCGCTGCACGGGCACTTCGGTCCGGACACCACCAGCGTCCCCGTCCTGACGGGCACCGGCGCGAACGTCGTGGCGCTGCAGGCGCTGACGTCGCGCTGGGAGTCGGTGCTCGCCTCGGACCAGGCCCACGTCCTGCACGACGAGGCCGGTGGGCTGGAGCACGTCGGTGGGGTCAAGGTCATCGCCCTGCCCACGGTCGACGGCCTCGTGGACCCCGCCGACGTCGAACGCGCGGTGCGGGACGCGGACAGCCCCATGCGCGCCCCCGTGGGGGCGTTGACCCTGACCCAGAGCTCCGAGCTCGGGACGGCCTACGGCCTGGACCAGCTGCGCGACCTCGTCCGGGTCGCCCACGGCCTCGGCGTGCGGGTGCACGTCGACGGCGCGCGGTTGTCCAACGCCGCGGTCTCCCTCGGCTGCGGGCTGGGGGAGACGACGACCGCACTCGGCGTCGACGCGGTCTCCGTGGGCGGCACCAAGAACGGTGCCGCGCTGGCCGAGGCCGTCGTCGTGCGCGGCGAGGGGCCTGCAGAGGCGTTGCGTCGCCTGGTGAAGCCGACGATGCAGCAGTCCTCCAAGACGCGGTTCGTCAGCGCCCAGCTGCTGGCCCTGTTCGGCGGCGACCTGTGGCGGCGCACGGCCACCGCCGCCAACGACGCCGCCACCGCACTGGCCGAGGCCGTCCGGTCCGCCGGCGCGGAGACGACGCGGCCGGTCCAGGCCAACGCGGTCTTCGCGGCGCTGCCGCCGGCCGTCGCCGAACGGGCCGCCGCGCGCGTGCCGTTCCACGTCTGGGACGAGCGGTGGGCACCCGGTCTCGTCGAGGTCCGCCTCGTCGCGAGCTTCGACACGACGACGCAGGACGTCGAGGGCTTCGCCACCGTGCTGCGCGAGGAGCTGGCGCGTGGGTGAGATCCGTTCCGACACCGTCCTGCCGGCGCGGCGCGAGGACGTCGAGCTGCACACGGCCGACGGGGTCACGCTCGTGGGGGAGCTGGCGCTGCCGGCCGACCGGGACCCCGTCGCGACGCTCGTCACGCTGCACCCGTTGCCGACCGCGGGCGGGTTCATGGACTCGCACGTCCTGCGCAAGGCCGCCAACCGGCTGCCCGCGCTCGCCGACCTGGCGGTGCTGCGGTTCAACACGCGGGGGACGGAGTCGCCGCGCGGGCGCAGCGGCGGGACGTTCGACGCCGGCGGCGCCGAGCGCTACGACGTCGCGGCGGCCCTGGAGTTCGCGGAGTTCCGCGACCTGCCGCACGTCTGGCTGCTGGGCTGGTCCTTCGGCACCGACCTCGCGCTCGTCCACGGCCGCGACCCGCTCGTGGAGGGGTTGCTGCTGCTGTCCCCGCCGCTGCGCTGGTCCACCGAGGACGACCTGCGGGCCTGGTCGGAGTTCGGGCGGCCCGTGACGGCGCTGGTGCCGGAGTTCGACGACTTCCTGCGCCCCGACGAGGCCGTGCGCCGGTTCGCCCCGCTGCCCCAGGCCGAGGTCGTCCCCGTCGCGGGTGCCCGCCACCTGTGGGTGGGGGAGAGCGCGGTGCGCCGCGTCCTGGACGAGGTGGTCGCGCGGGTCGTCCCCGCGCGCTCACCCCTGCCGACGGAGCACCCCGCAGCCCCCTGAACCGTTCGTTCAGCCCGGCTGCTGCACCGGTTCCTCGTCGCGGACGTCCACCTCGTGGGCGTTCTCGCGAGCGGGCAGCTTGGGCGCGAGCCCCAGCAGACCGCGCAGGTCGTCGAGCTGGTCGGTGATCTGGTCGCGCTGGTTCATCAGCTCGTCGACCTCGGCCTGCGCCCCCGTGCGGGACCGCTCGGCCTGCTCGCGGGCCGTCTCGACCATCGCCTGGGCGCGGGCCCGGGCGTCGGCGAGCAGCTCGTCGGACTCGCGACGGGCCGTCTCGGCGCGCACCGCGGCCTGGGCGACGGCGTCGGCCCGGATCGACTCGGCCGCCTCGACGGCCTCCCGCGCGCGCTCCTCGGCCTCGGCCGCACGCTGCTCGGCCTCGGCGATGCGGGCCGCGGTGCGGGCCGCGGCGACCTCGAGGCGCTGCCGGTCCTCCTCGGCCGCCTGCTCGCGGGCCGCGGCGAGCGCCAGCTCCTGCTCCCGCACGCGGGCGTCGGTGCTCGAGCGCAGCTCGATGACCTCGCGTTCGGTCTGGGTGCGCAGCGCGGCGACCTGGCGCTCGGTGGCGGCGATGGTCTCGGCCGTCTCGTGCTGCGCCGCGGCGAGGAGCTGCTCGGCCTGCCGGTGGGCGGCGGCCGTCAGCTCGGCGGCCGTGCGCTGGGCGGCGTCGACCATGCCGTCGGCCTGGTGCTTGGCGCGGGAGACGATCTCCTCGGCGTCACGGCTGGCCTCACCGGTGCGGCGGCGGGCGTCCTCGTCGGCCTGCG
The DNA here is from genome assembly GCF_040796495.1 of Kineococcus endophyticus. Classification (NCBI taxonomy): domain Bacteria; kingdom Bacillati; phylum Actinomycetota; class Actinomycetes; order Kineosporiales; family Kineosporiaceae; genus Kineococcus; species Kineococcus endophyticus. Next base: position 193,537 of record NZ_JBFNQN010000011.1, read on the forward strand.
CGCGGGTGCTGGAGGCCTCGGCGCGGGCCTCCTCGCGCAGCCGGTCCGCGTCGCGGCGGGCCGAGCGCAGGATCTCCGAGGACTGGTCCTCGGCGAGCCGGAGCAGCTTCTCCATGCGGGCGCCGAGCCCGGCGTACGAGGGCTTCTCGTGCTCGCGCAATTCCTTCTGCGCCTCGGCGAGCTTCTCCTGGGCCTGCAGCTTCTCGTGGTCGACCTGGGCGACCCGCGCGCGGGCCTCGGAGAGGGCGTCGTCGAGGTGCTTCAGGCGGGCGTCGACCTGGCTGCGTTCGTAACCGCGGACGACGATGCTGAACGCGTCGTGGGAGTCGGTGGACACCGGCGGACCTCCGGCGAGGGCGAGGGCGGAAGGGACCTGCGCAGCGTAACCGCGCGAGGTGTGCGAACCGGGCGGGACACGGGCACGCCGGTCGCGTAGCGTCACGCCGGTGATCGTCGCCTTCTCCGTCGCCCCGTCCGGTGGTCCCGTCCCGGTGGGTGAGGACGCCGACTCCGTGAGCGCCGCCGTCGCCGACGCCGTGCTCGTCGTCCGGGGCAGCGGTCTGCCGCACCGCACCGACTCGATGTTCACCACGATCGAGGGGTCGTGGGAGGAGTGCATGGACGTCGTCAAGCGGGCGACCGAGGCCGTCGGCCGGCACGGGACGCGGGTCTCCCTCGTGCTCAAGGCGGACATCCGTCCCGGTCGCACGGGCGAGATGGAGGGCAAGCTCGAACGCCTGGAGGCGGCCGTGGAGCGGGCGCAGGGCGAGGCGGGCCGCGGTCAGTGACCTGGGGCGGCGGGCCGGGGGAGCCGACCCCCGGACCGGGGGTCGGCCGTCCCGTCAGCTGCGGCGACGCAGCAGGAGGCCGTCGGCGCTGAACCGGCCCGGCCCCGTCAGGGCGAGGGTCAGGCCCAGGAGCGCGTAGAGCAGCGCGTTCTCGCCGTTGATCTGGCCGTCCACGAGGAAGCCTTGGGGGGCGTGGGCCAGGACCCACGTCGCGGTCATCTGGACGAGCAGGAGCGTGCCGGCGATCCGGGTCGCCAGGCCAAGGACCAGCAGGGTGCCCAGGCCGAGCTCGCCGAGGATCATGAGCCAGCCCAGGAACGTCGGAGCCGGCACGCCGAGCGAGGCCGCGTACCCCGTGGCCATCGCGGGGTCCTGCAGCTTGGGGATGCCGTGCACGAGCAGCAGCACGCCCGCGACGAGGCGCAGCGCGAGCAGGCCGGTGGAGGCGAGCGGGGTCGGGGTGTGCGCGAGGCGCGGTGCGTCGGTGCGGTCCTGGGTGGGGGTCGGGGTGCTCATTCGTCGTCCTCTGCGTCGGGAGGGAGCCGGGCGGCTCTTCGGGCGGGCAGGGGTGCCGGTGCGGCAGGGGTACCGCACGGCGTCGGACGGGCGCGGGGCACCCGTCCGACGACCTGGACACGAGGCTCCGCGGTGACGGGTTCACCTGATCGGACGTGGCGTGCGCCACATCCGCCACCCCGGGTGTGTCCTGGCGTCACGGAGAGTGAGTAAACGGGCTGGGGCGTCACCCGGTGGGCCTAGGGTGACCCGTCGAACGCCCCGCCCCGACCTGCCCACCACCACCCCGCCCCGGGAAGGAACCGCGCACGGTGAGACGACTCGTCGCCTGGCTCCTGCTCGTCGTCGGCCTGGTGTCAGGCCTCACGGGCGCAGCCCTCCTGACGGTCCTGGCCCCGCCCGCGACCATCGACGTCGTCGAGCGCTCGGAGGACCCGGGCGTCGCCGTCGTGACGAGCCCCGGCCTCGTCGACCTGTCCGGGCCGGACGCCCGCATCTCGGCCGAGGCCGCCGACGGCGCCGACGTCTTCGTCGCGGTCGCCCGCGCGGACGACGCCGAGGCCTGGCTGGCGCAGGCCCGGCACACGGTCGTCAGCGGCGTCACGGGGGACCTGTCCGACCCGCGGGCCCGCACGAGCACCACCGGCTCGGGCGCCGCCGCGGACCCGCGTGCGGCCGACGTCTGGCTCGCGAGCACCACCGGCCGCGGCTCGGCCACCCTCACCTGGCCGACCGGCTCCGACGCGGACTACCGCGACGGTGGCGGGATCGTCCTGCTCACCGCGACCGACGGTGTCGCCGCCGCGCCGGGGACCGTCCGGCTCAGCTGGCACGCCGAGGGCCGGGCGGCCAGCCACCCCGCGGGGATCCCCCTCGTCGTGGCCGGCGGGGTCCTGGCGCTGCTCGGGGCGCTCGGCGTCCTCCTCGCCCCCCGCCGGACCCGACCCGACGCCCGGAGGCGCGCGTGACCCCCCACCGCACCCGCCCCGCCCGCCCCCTGGTGGCCCTCGCCTCGCTGGCCACCGCCACCGTGCTCGCCGGCTGCGCCCAGCTGCCGACGTCGTCGGCCCCGGCCGACACCGGCCGCGAACCCCTCGTCGTCCAGCCCGCGCAGGCCGGTCGCGTCGTGGCGGCCGCCACCGCCGTGCTCGACGCCGGCGCCGACCCGGCGACGGCCGACCCCGCGGCCCTCGCCGCACGGGTCAGCGGCCCGGAGCTGTCCCTGCGCACGGCGGCGCACACCATCGCCGCGGCGGGGGCGACCCCGGCCGACACCGGCGGCGCCGACGACCTGGAGGCCATCACCTCGATCCTGCCGCGGGCGGAGGACTTCCCGCGCTGGTTCGCGACCGTGACCGCTCCGGGGGCGGACCAGGCGCCCTCCCTCGTGGTGCTCCGCACGTCCGACGCCCGCAGCCCGTACACGGTCTGGGCCACGCCGACCCTCCTGCCGGGCGCCTCGTTGCCCACCCTGGCGGCGCCCGCCGACGGTGTCGCCGGCGTCGCGCCCGACGAGGACACCAACCTGCCCGCCACGCCGGCCGACCTCGCCGCGCAATACGGCGACGTCCTGACCAACGGCACGACGAGCGCCTACGCGGGGGAGTTCGCCCCCGACGCCTACCGGTCGGGCGTCGAGTCGGCCACGGCCGCCGAGGTCGCCTCCCTGCAGGCGGCGGGCGGCACGTTCACCCAGGAGCGCTCGGTCCTGCCGGACGGGGTCCTCGCCGTCCGCACGCGGGATGGGGGCGCGCTCGTCGTCGCGGCCTACTCGTGGTCCACGACGTCGGCAGGTCCCGCCGGCGGCCGCGCCGGGAAGCTGGAGCCCGCGCTGGCCGCGCTCGCCGGCACGGACGAGGCGCTGCGGGCGACCGTCACGCGCCAGGAGGTGGTCGTGTTCTCGGTGCCGCCGGGGGCCGGCGGTGGGCAGGTCCAGGCCCAGGTCGTGGCGGCCGAGAGCGGTCCCGTCCAGGTGACGACCGGCTGAACGCCTCGTGAGAAGGTGAGCCGCATGACGACCCAGCCGACGCCCCCCAGCGCCAAGCTCAACCTGCGCGGAGCGGTGGACCTCGGTGCCCTCGCAGCCCGCAACACCCGTCGTGAGGAGGTCGCCCGTCGCGCGGCGGCCGACCCCGACGCGGTCACCCAGGGGTCCCCCTTCGTCGTCGACGTCACCGAGGAGACCTTCGCCGAGCTCGTGCAGAGCTCCGTGCAGGTCCCCCTGGTCCTGGACCTGTGGGCCGAGGGCTACGACACCGGCGCCGAGGCGCTGCAGGCCCTCGCCGACGAGTACGCCGGCGCCTTCCTGCTCGGCCGCATCGACGCCCAGGCCGAGCCGGGTCTGGCCCAGTCGCTCGTGCAGTCGTTGCAGGCCAGGGCGATCCCGCTCGTCGCCGCCATCGTCAAGGGCCAGCCCATCCCGCTGTTCACCGGGTCCTACCCCACGGCCGAGGAGATCCGCCCGGTCCTGGAGGAGGTCCTGCGGGTGGCCGAGGCCAACGGTGTCACCGGCCGGGTCGAGGGCGCCGCGACGGCAGCCGAGGCCGAGCCCGCCGCGCCGCCGGTCCCGCCGCTGCACGCCGAGGCCCTCGCCGCCGTCGAGGCCGGCGACTTCGACGCCGCGACCGCCGCCTGGACGAAGGCCCTGGCCCAGGACCCGCGCGACGCCGAGGCGACCGAGGGCCTGGCCCGGGTCGGTGTCCTGCGCCGCGTCGCCGGCGTGGACCTCGCCCAGGCGCGGGCGGCCGCCGCCGACGCCCCGGACGACGTGCAGGCCCAGATCGTCGTGGCCGACCTCGACCTCGTCGGGGGCCACGTCGAGGACGCGTTCGCCCGCCTGCTCGGCATCGTGCAGCGCACCGTGGGGGAGGACCGCGATGCGGCCCGCACCCACCTCGTCGACCTCTTCTCGGTCGTCGGCGCGACCGACCCGCGCGTCGTGAAGGCCCGGCAGGCGCTCACCCGCGCCCTCTTCTGAGGCACCGCAGGGCCCAGGCCTCCACGGCGTCCGCGACGGCGTCGGGGGCCAGGTCCGTCGTGTCCAGCACGGCGGCTCGCCAGGGCTGCCCCACGAGGCGCTCGGCGGCCAGCCCGTCCCAGCCCTCGGCGGTGAGCACCTCGGACCGGTGACCGGCGTCGCGGACGTGCCCCCGGAACCACGTCGCGAACGCCACGTGGTGCACCAGCTCCCCGTCGACCGGACCCCGGCCGGTGAGCCGCGTCCTCTGCGTCGCCTCGTCGGCGTCAAGCAGCAGGACGTCGAACGCGCCCAACGCGGGCCCCGACGGCGCGCCCACGACCTCGCCGGGGGCCAGCGGGTCGCCGGCGAAGAGCAGGTGCCGGCCGGAGCGCTCCAGGGTCAACGCGTGCCGGACGACCTCCTCCGCGCTGCGCTGGCGCCACGCCGTGTCCGGCGCCGCGGGGATCGCCACGAGGTCGGAGAACTCCACGCACTCCACACCCTCGTCGGCCAGCCGCGGCGCGACCGCCCGCCGCACCGTGGACTTGCCCTGGCCGCTGGCCCCGGTCACGAGGAGGAGCACGTCGACTCCACCTCCGTCAGGTCCAGCCCCGTCAGCTCCAGCACGTCCCCGCGGAAGGACCGGCGGAACCAGCGGTCGTGGCTGACGACGACGACCGCGCCGGGGAACGCGTCGATGGCGGCCTCCAGCTCCTCCACCAGCTGCGGCGCCAGGTGGTTCGTCGGCTCGTCCAGGAGCAGGACGTCGTGGCGGTCGGCGAGCAGGCGCGCCAGGTCGAGCCGGCGCCGCCCGCCCGTGGACAGCGACCGCACGGGGACGCCGAGGCGCTCGCGGTCGAACAGGCCCATCCCGAGCAGGCGGTGGGCGTGCTCGTCGGCGCTGCCGGGGCGGCCGGCGGCGAAGGCGGCCAGGACGGTCCGGTCGAGCCCGTCGGTGGCCGGGTCCTGCCGGAGCAGGCCGGTGCGCCCGCGCCGTCGGACGGTGCCGGTGTCCGGGGCCAGCGCGCCCGTCAGCACGTCGAACAAGGTCGACTTGCCGCTGCCGTTCGGGCCGGTGACGAGCAACCGGTCACCGGGTCCGACGTGGACGTCGACGGGCGTCAGCCGGCCCGCCACGGAGACACCCTCGGCGTGGACGGACCCGCGACGGCCGGAGGCCCCGGCCGGGGGGACGAAGCGCAACGGGTCCGGTGGCCGCGGGACCTCCGCCTCCCGCAGTCGGCGCAGCTTCTCGGCGTTGGCCCGCACCCGCGCCGCGAGGGACTCCTGCACGCGCCCGCCCTTGAAGTCGTACTGCATCTTGTCGTTGTCCGGCCGCTCGCGGGCGTGGTTCACCGCCCGGGCCGTGGCGTCGCCGGTGGTGGCCAGCCGCTCGACCGCAGACTCCCACTCCGCGCGGGCCTGCTCCCACCGCGCGCGTTCGCTCGCCTTGGCCTGCAGGTAGTCCGCGTACCCGCCGGGGTAGCGGGCGACACCGCGGTCGCGGTACGGGTCGACCTCCACGAGTTCGCCGGCGACCGCGTCGAGGAACTCCCGGTCGTGGGAGACGACCACCGTCGTGCCGGGTCGGGTCACGAGGTGCCGCTCCAGCCAGTGCGCGGCCTGGACGTCGAGGTGGTTGGTCGGTTCGTCCAGGAGCAGCACCTCCGGCCCTGCGGCCAGCAGCGCCGCGAGGTGCAGGCGCGAGCGCTGGCCTCCGGACAGGGTCGCGACCGGGCGTTCCCGGTCGAGCCGGGGCAGCCCCAGGCCCGTGAGCGACTGCTCGAGCCGGGTGTCCGCGTCGTAGCCGTGCCGCAGCTCGAAGCGCGTCTGCAGGTCGCCGTACTCGGCCAGGACGGGGTCCAGGTCCGTCCCCGACGCCATCGCGTCCTCGAGCTCCCGCATCCGCCGGCGCAAGGCGGTCAGCTCGGCGAAGGCCGCCTCGAGCACGGCGCCCACGGTGGTCTCCGACGGGGCTCCCGCGTCCTGGGGCAGGTAGCCCGTCCCGCCCGCTGCCGTCGCCACGACGCGCCCCGCCTCGGGCGCCTCGACGCCGGCGAGCAGCCGCAGCAGCGTCGACTTGCCGCAACCGTTCTCGCCGATGACGCCGCTCACCCGTCCGGGGGCGAAGGCGAGGGAGACGTCCTGCAGGACGGGGACGTGGCCGTAGCCCTTCGTCACCCCGGTCAGGGACAGGCTGGTGGTGGTGGTGGTGCTGCTGGTGGTTCCGGTGGCGGGCATGCGGTCTCCTCGTGACGTGTACCGAGAGGGCCCGCGCGACCGGTGTGGGTCGGCGGGTCCGGGGGATCGGGGCACGTCAGATGAGCACCGCAGCGGCTCCTCGGGTGGGGACCAGGACCCGACGATGGTGCGCCGGGGCACCGGGACCCCGCAACCGCATTTCGGCAGGGCCCGGCCTAGAGTCGACCGCGTGAGCACCGAAGCCACCCACGTGTCCTCGCGGTCCCTCCCGCGCAGCACCCCGTCGGCCCAGGGGGTGGACGCGCGCGGCCTCACCGCGTTCGTCGACGCCCTCGAGAGCACGGCCGGGGTCGAACCGCACAGCCTGCAGGTCCTGCGCCACGGTCACGTCGTGGCCGAGGGGTGGTGGACGCCGTTCCACCCCGACCGCCCGCACCTGCTCTACTCGCTGTCCAAGAGCTTCACGTCCACGGCCCTCGGGTTCGCGGTGGCCGAGGGGCTCGTCGACCTCGACGCCACGATCCTGTCGTACTTCCCCGAGTTCGACGCCGACGTCACCGACGAGCGGTCGCGGCGCATCCTGGTCCGGCACGTCGCCAACATGGCCAGCGGCCACCGCGAGGAGACGATCGAGCAGGCGTCCGCCGACCCGACGGGGGACGTCGTGCGGGGTTTCCTGCGGATCCCGCCGGACGCCGAACCGGGCACCCTGTTCTGCTACAACCAGCCCTGCACGTTCTCGGTCTCCGCGATCGTCCAGCGCACCTCCGGCCAGGGTCTGCTGGAGTACCTGCGCCCCAGGCTGTTGGACCCGCTCGGAGTGGACGTCGAGAACCTCGGCTGGCTGTCCGACGGTCAGGGCCGCGAACTGGGTTTCTCCGGTTTCCACGCGCCCACCGAACTCATCGCCAAGCTCGGGCAGCTGTACCTGCAGCGCGGGGTGTGGGAGGGCCGGCGGTTGCTGGCGGAGAGCTGGGTCGAGGAGGCCACCACCTCGCACGTCGACAACGCCTCGTTCAACGCGAACCCGGACTGGCAGCAGGGCTACGGCTACCAGTTCTGGATCGCCCGCCACGGGTACCGCGGCGACGGCGCCTACGGCCAGTTCTGCGTCGTGCTGCCCGAGCAGGACGTCGTCGTGGCCATCACGTCGCAGAGCCCCGACATGCAGGCCGTGCTCGACGCGGCGTGGGAGCACCTGCTGCCCGCGGTGTCCGACCCGGAACTGCCCGCGGACGCCGCCGCGCACGACGAGGCGCTGGCCCGCCGGACGTCCTCGCTCGCGCTGGCACCGCTGGAGGGCCCGGACGTGGTCGAGGGCGAGTTCAGCGCCGCCCCCGGCAGCGAACCCCCGACCCTGACCGCCGTCTCCGTCCGCGACGGGGAACTCGTCCTCAGCGACTCCGGTGCGGAACTGCGCGCGGCCGTGGGTCGCGGTCGCTGGACGGACACCGGCCCGTTGTCGGTCTCGGGGGCGGGGGACCGCGTCGACGTCCGGTTCGCCGAGACCCCGCACCTGCTGCACCTGACGTTCTCGGACGGCACGTTCTCGGGACGGTGGGAGACGTGGCCGCTGCACGGTCCGGCGCTGTCCGTCCTGCGCAAGCCCGAGCCGTCCTCCTGAGGTGATCCTCCACCGGGGCGCCGACCTCGACGCCGACGCCGTGCGGCGCGTCGCCGCCGGCACCCCGGTGGAGTTGTCGCCGGGGCTCCTCGCCGCTCTGGGCCGTCGCCGCGAGGACCTGGTGACGTCCCTGGAGACGTCGGGTCCGGTGTACGGCGTCACCACGGGCATGGGGGCCCTCGCCGGGGTGACGCTCGACGCGGCCGCCCGGGCCCGGCACCAGGAGAACCTCGTCGTGGGCCGCGCCGTCGGGTCGGCGCCGTGGTTGACGCCGGCGCAGGCCCGGGCGGTGCTGGCCGTGCGGTTGCGGACGTTCCTGCACCCCGAGGCCGCAGTGTCGCCGGGGCTGTGCGTGCGGCTCGCCGACCTCCTCGGCCGCGGCGTCCTGCCGTGCATCCCGTTGCGCGGCAACGGGGCCGCGGGGGAGATCATCCCCCTCGCGCACGTCGGTGCCGTGGTCCTGGGGGCGGGCCGGACGCTCGACGGTCGCGACGCAGGCCCGTTCGGGTTCGGCGCCAAGGAGGGGGTCGCGTTCCTCGAGGGCGTACCCGTCGCCACGGCGTTGGCCGTCCTGCAGTCCGCGGCGGCCGAGGGACTGCTGGAGCAGGCCGTCCGCGTCCTGGCGGCGACCGCGGAGGTGCTGCGCGCGAGCCCGGACCCGCTGCGCCCCGGGCTGGCCCGCGCCGACGACGTGCTCGACGACCTGCACGCGCAGCTCCGGTCGCTGCGCCCGGCGCCGACCGTCGCCGGGCTGCAGGCACCCCTGTCCGTCCGCGTCGCGCCCGCGGCGCTGGCCGTGGCCCGGCGGCGCGTGCGGGACCTCGCCGACGCGGTCGACCGCGCCCTCGACGGGGTCACCGACTCACCGGCCTTCCTCGACGACGCGTCGTTCGCCGGGACGGCGGGTTTTGCCGGGACGGAACTGGCGGCGTCGTCGGACGCGCTCGCGGCCGCGGTGCTCCACGTCGCGGAGACGTCGGTGGCGCGGACCCACCGGACGCTGGACCCGCGGCTGACCGGCCTGACCCCGCAGTTGTCGCCGGAGCCGGGCGTGCAGGCGGGGCTCGTGGCCCTCCACAAGCGGGCGGTGGGCGTCGCGCACCGGTTGCGGCGGTTCGCCGTCCCCGCGCTCGGGGGTGCGGTGGAGACCTCGCTCGGGCAGGAGGACGTCCAGAGCTTCGGGCTGGAGGCGGCCGAGTGCCTCGGCGAACTGCTCGACGGGCTGCGCGAGGTGCTCGCCGTCGAACTCCTCGCCGTCCACCGGGCGCGGCTGCTGCGCGGGGGACTGGCCGGGGTGTCCGACGACGTGACGTCGGGTCTGGATGCGCTGGCCGCCGCCCTGGGCGACTCCGTGGGCGACGGCGTGGACCCCGTCGTGACCGATCGGCCCTACGGCCTCGACGTCGACCGGGTGGTGGACCTGCTGCGCGACGGGCGGTTCTGAGGGGTCGTCGTCAGCGGGTGGAGCGGGTGGACCCCCGGACGACGAGGTGCGGGCGGAACGTCACGGGGTCCGGCGCCTCCCCGTGCTCCTGCAGGGCGAGGAGCTGCTCGACGGCCGCCGCCACGATGGCGTCCTCGTCCCACGAGACCGTCGTCAGGGCGGGGGCCACGAGCGCGGCGAGCTGGTGGTCGTCGAACCCCACGACCGAGACGTCGTCGGGCACGCGCAGCCCGAGGTCCGCCGCGGCGCGGTAGACGCCGAACGCGAGCGAGTCCGACAGGCAGAAGACCGCCGTCGGACGGTCCGCGGCGTCGAGGACCCCGGCGGCGGCAGCGGTCGCCCCCTCGGGGTTCGCGGGGGCGGGGACCACCACGAGGTCGACGCCCAGCGGCGCGGCCAGGTCCACCGCGAGGAGTTCCGACGGCCTCCCGGGGGTCGTCGGCAAGGACGGCGTCAGCAGGGCGACCCGGCGGTGCCCGAGGTCGTGCAGGTGCTCCAGGACGGCCGCGACGCCGAACCGGTTGTCGAACAGCACCGCCCCGCTGCCCGGGCGGGCGGTGAGCGCGTCCCCGATGGAGACGACGGCCGTCGAGGCGTCCAGCAGGCGCCAGTGCTCGCCGGAGGGGTCGACGGGCGAGGCCAGCACGCCGTCGACGCGTTGCGCCGCGAACCGTTCCAGCACACGGCGTTCGCTGGCGGGGTCGGCGTCGGCGTCGGCGATGGACGCGTCCCGGTCGACCGTGCGCAGGGCGCGCGTGAGCTGGACGGACAGGTCCTGCTGCCACAGGTCCCGCAGCGATCCGCTGATCCCGATCGTCCCCGTCCGTCCGCTCGCCAGCGCTCGGGCGATGGGGTCGACGCGGTACCCGAGCTCGTCGGCCAGGGCCTGGACGCGTTCGATGGTCGCGGCCGAACCGCGCGTCCCGCGCAGCGCGTACGACGTCGCCGCCAGCGAGAGCCCCGCCGCGTCCGCGACGTCCTGCAGGGTCCTGCGCGCGTCCCTCGGCACGGCTGCACAGTAACCGGGCGGGTGGGCGCCGGCCCGAGGGCGCGGTGGTCAGGGGAGCAGCAGGCTGAGCTGCGACCCAGGACGGTGTAGCCGAGGGCGTGGGCGACCCGCAGGGACGCCGCGGGCCGCGCGCGCCACTGGCAGAGCAGCCCGTGGGCGTGCGCGTGGGCGGTGGAGGCGGCACCGACCGTCCGTGCCAGCCCGTGTCCGCGGAACGCGGGGTGGGTGAGGACCGACAGGTGCGCCACCACCGGACCGCCGGCCACGGTCCAGCGCTGGTAGCCGGCCGCGGCGGCGGGGACGCCGTCGCGCAGGACGACGAAGGTGGGGGACGTCGTGTCCGCGAGTCCGCCCTCGTCGACGTCGGCCGGGGAGCACGCCCGGAGCAGGGCGTCGACCGGTCGGTCGGTGTGGACCTCCTCGGACGGCGTCGCGGCCGGGGGCCCGTCGAGGTAGGCGAGGTGCGCCGGGCCGAGGACCTCGGTCGCGACGCTGCTCGGGTCTCCCGCCGGAGCGTCCGCCAGAGCCCGTGCGCGGCGGGCGTCGGGTGCGGTGCTCAGGTGCCGGTCGCCGATGGTCACGATCCCGCACCACCCCGGTGGGCAGGTTCCCGCCACCTCGGTGACGAGGGGACGCAGGACGGGACCGTCGTGGAAGGCGGCGCCCGGGCCGGCGAGACCGGCCCAGAGCGCCAGCACGCGGTCGACCGGTCGCTGCACGGAGCCAGCATCGCGTGCACGGGTGTCCGCGACCAGCTTGACGACCTCCTGAGTGAAGCGCTTCACTAATGAGTGAAGCGCTTCACGGCGGACGGAGAGGAGTGACGTGCGCACCGACTGCCACCAGCACCTCTGGCCCGCCCCCTTCGTCGACGCCCTCCGCGCCCGGAGCGCACCCCCGTTCCTGGACGGCTGGACGCTGCACCTGACGGGGGAGGCGCCCCACCCCGTCGACCCGGCGGCCCACGACGTCGAGGCCCGCGCGACGCTGGAGCGGGCCCAGGGCACGGCCCGGGCGCTCGTCTCGCTGTCCTCGCCCCTCGGCGTCGAGCACCTGCCCGGCGAGGAGGCGGCCCCGCTGCTCGCCGCCTGGCACGACGGAGCGTGCGCCCTGCCGGACCCCTTCGGCGTGTGGGCGGCGGCGGGCGTCCACGACGTCGATCCGGGAGCCCTCACCGAGCAGCTGGGGCGCGACCGCGTCGTCGGGCTCCAGCTGCCCGCCACGGCGCTCGCGGACCCGGCCGGCCTGGAGCGCGTGGGCCCCCTGCTCGAGGTGTGCGAGCGCGCAGGCGCACCGCTGCTCGTCCACCCCGGCCCGGCGGGCGCGCCCGTGGACGTCCCCGGCTGGTGGCCCGCGGTCGTCCCGTACGTCCAGCAGCTCCACGCGGCGTGGTGCACGTGGCACGTCGCGGGCCGGGCGAACCACCCGACCCTGCGCCTCGCCTTCGTGGCGCTCGCGGGCCTGGCGCCCCTGCACCACGAGCGGCTCACCGCCCGCGGCGGGGCCCTCGGCGCGCTCGACCCGCTCGTGCACTACGAGACCAGCTCCTACGGCGCGCGGGCGGTCGACGCGCTCGTCCGCGTCGTGGGCGTCGACCCGGTCGTGCTCGGCAGCGACCGGCCCTACGCCGACCCGTTCGCCCCCGCCGACCTGCCCGGGTTCGGCGCCGCCTTCGCCCACGCCCTCACCGTCACCAACCCCGCCCACCTCCTCGAAGGGAGCCGACCGTGACCACCACGACCAGCACGCCCCCCAGCACCCACCCCGACCTGCCGCCCGCTCCCGGCCGGGTCCTGGACCCGGTGGAGCTGAAGGCCTGGGTCGAGGAGGCCGCCCGCCGGCCGCACGCCTGGGCGCACCTCGTCCGGCACGACACGGGCGGACGGCACTTCGCCTCCCTGCACCGCGACGGCGACCTCGACGTCTGGCTGCTGTGCTGGAACACCGTCGACGACACGGGCTGGCACGACCACGACACGTCGTCGGGCGCCGTCGCCGTGACGCGCGGGGCGGTGCTCGAGGCGACCCCGCGGATGGGCGGCGAACCCGTCGTGCGCACGGTCCCGGCCGGCCGCTCCTTCGGCTTCGGTCCCGACCACATCCACCGCATGAGCGGCGCCGTCGACGGCTCGGTCTCGATCCACGCCTACTCCCCGCCGCTGTGGCGGATGGGCCAGTACTCGATCTCGCCCGCCGGCGTCCTGCGCCGGACGTCGGTCAGCTACGCCGACGAGCTACGGCCCCTCGAGCCGTAGCAGCAGCGCCAGGTCGGGCACCCGCGCGACGACGGCCTCGACGTCCGGACCGATGGGCGCGTCGCGCGCGTCCCGGTCCAGCACCTCGTCGAAGACCCCGAACAGTGCGGCGGCGCCGGGGGAGAGGCGGTCCGGGGCCGCCCGCAGCGCCCGGACCGCGGCGAGCGCCTCGACGGCGAGCACGAGCGGGGCCAGGTCCGCGGTCTGCCGCAACGCCCGCGCCCCCTGCGTCGCGAAGCTCGCGTGCTCCTCCAGCCCCAGCGAGATCGACACCGTCCCCGCGGTCATGGGCGCCGTCGCCGGCCGCAGTTCCGCCAGGGCGTCCTGCACGACGTACTCGCCGATCATCAGGCCCGAGCTCCCGCGTGGACCCGCCGCCAGGAACGCCCGCAGCCCGGTGTGCTCCGGTCGCAGCAGCAGCGCCAGCCGCGCCGCCGACAACGTCAGGACGCCGTAGGTCGTGGCGCGCAACGTGTCCAGGGCCGTGGCCAGCGACGCCGCGTGGAACTGGCCGTGGTGGAAGACCCCCTCGCGCGAGACGAGCGGGTTCTCCCCGGGCGTCGAGGCCTCCAGCTGCAGCACGTCCGCCAGCAGGTCCGCGGCCGCGAACGCGGGGGAGAGCACCTGCGGTGCAGTGCGCAGCGCGAACGGGTCCTGCAGCCGGGTCGGCTCCGGCCCGCCCTCCACCAGGGCGTGCAGGGCGGCGGCCACCTCCGGCTGCCGGGCGTGCGGGCGTGCCGCGTGCACCGACGGTGCCCAGGCCTGCGGGTTGCCGCGCAGGGCGAGGAACGACAGGGCCGAGATGCCCAGCCCCGAGACCAGCAGTTGCCGCAACCGGACGAGGGCGAGCGAGGCCGTCGCCAGGGTGAGCGCGTGCGAGGAGATGAGCGGCAGCGCGTCCGCCGCCCCCAGCGCCACCGGCGGGACCGACCCCGTCCGCCACGGACGCTCACCGACGAGCGTCAGCCCCAGCTCGGCGAGCGGGGCCAGGTCGGACGTCCCGATGCCGCCGAACCGGTGCAGCGTTGGCAGGGCGCCGGTCTCGACGGCGTCGGCCAGGGCGTCCAGCACGGCCGGGCTCAGCCCGGCGCCCGCGCCGACGCGGGCCCCGGCGAGCAGCTGGTTCAGGCGCAGGACGAGCGCGGCCCGCGTCGTCGGCTCGTCCTCGACGGGCCCGAGCGACGCCGCGTGCGAGCGCAGCAGCCGCAGCCCGTGCGCGCGCGGGTGCTCGCCCTGCTCCTCGTCGACGTCGACGTCCTTGTTGGCGCCGACCCCGGTCGTCGCCCCGTAGACCGTGCCCTCGCTGCGGGCCGTCTCCATCGCGGCGTGCAGCGCGCCGAGCGAGGCCAGCACCGCGCGGTCCACGACCGGCCGGGCCCGGCCGTGGGCGATCGCGTCGAGGTCGTCCAGCGGGAGCTCCCGGCCGTCGAGCCGCACCACCCGCTCGACCCCCGCGGTCGCGGTCGGGACGTGCTGCTGATCCACTAGGTCCTCCACCACGCCCGCTGGTCCGTCTGAGGAGAGGTCACGATCGGGTGACGGCCGTTCGAGCCTCGTTGACCGGTCCTCGTCCTGTGCCCAGCATGTACCAGCCCCCCGGTCCAACATCGGAGCCGCCCCAGTGATCACGTTCGAGGCCGTCCGCAAGCAGTTCCCCGACGGGACCGTCGCGGTCGACGACCTCGACCTCGAGCTCCCGACCGGCCGGATCACGGTCTTCGTCGGACCCTCCGGGTGCGGCAAGACGACCTCCCTGCGCATGATCAACCGGATGGTCGAGCCCACCGGCGGCGCCGTCCGCATCGACGGTGAGGACGTGCGGAGCAAGCCGCCCGCCGAGCTGCGGCGCGGCATCGGCTACGTCATCCAGCACGCGGGGCTCTTCCCGCACAAGACGGTGCTCGACAACGTCCTCACCGTCCCCAAGCTCGTGGGCCGCGGGCGCGAACGCTCGCGCGCCCTCGAACTCCTCGAGCGCGTCGGCCTGCCGACGGCCTTCGCCGACCGCTACCCGGCGCAGCTGTCCGGCGGGCAGCAGCAGCGCGTCGGCGTCGCGCGGGCGCTCGCGGCCGACCCGCCCGTCATGCTCATGGACGAGCCGTTCAGCGCCGTCGACCCGATCGTGCGCCACCAGCTGCAGGAGGAGTTCCTGCGGCTGCAGGGCGACCTCGGCAAGACGATCGCCCTCGTCACCCACGACATCGACGAGGCCGTCGTCCTCGGCGACCGCATCGCGGTGTTCCGCGAGGGCGGGCACCTCGCCCAGGTCGGGTCGCCGGAGGAACTGCTGACCCGGCCGGCCGACGACTTCGTCCGGAACTTCGTCGGCCGCGACCGCGGGTACCGGGGCCTGGGCTTCCGGACCGCCGACGGCCTCGTGCTGCGTCCTCTCGACGGTGTCCGCCTCGACGAGGCCGGCCGGCCGCTCGACGTCGACGGGACGTTCCGCGCCGGGGACTCCCTGCGCGTGGTCCTCGACCTGACCCTCACCTCGCGCACGGGAACCGCCGTGCAGGTCGACGGGGACGGCCGTGCCACCGGACTCGTGCACCACCACGACGTCGCGGACCTGCTGGCGGAGCGCCGGTGAACGACGTCTGGACGTACCTGTCGCAGAACCAGTCGACAGTGCTGGACGCGTTGCAGCAGCACGTCGTCCTCGCGGTGCTCCCGCTGCTCATCGGCGTGGTCGTCGCTCTGCCCGTGGGGTACCTCGGGGTCCGGTACGGCTGGCTGTACCACCCGATCCTCAACGTCTCCGGGTTGATCTACTCGATCCCCTCCCTCGCGGTGTTCGTCGCCCTGCCGTACGTGCTCGGGACGAAGATCCTCTCGCCCGTGAACATCGTGGTGGCCCTCGCGCTCTACACGGTGGCGCTCATGGCGCGCACGGTCGCCGACGGGTTGCGGTCGGTGGACCCGACGCTCACCGAGGCGGCGACCGCCATGGGCTACAAGCGGACCCGTCGCCTGCTGGAGGTCGAACTCCCGCTGGCGGCGCCCGTCATCCTCGCCGGGGTCCGGGTGGCCGCCGTCTCGAACATCTCCCTCGTCAGCGTCGGTGCGCTGCTGGGCGTCGGGGGTCTCGGGGCGTTGTTCACCCGCGGTTTCCAGCTGTTCTACACCGCGCCCATCATCGTCGGGATCGTCCTGTCGATCGCCCTCGCGGCCGTCGCGGACCTGCTCATCGTCCTGTTCCAGCGGGCCGTCACCCCGTGGACCCGCGCCGTGAAGGGGGCCTGACGTGGACGGAACGCCGTACCTGCTGGACGGGGCCAACTGGGCCTGGTCCTCGCCGGGCAGCATCCCGCACCTGCTGCTGTCCCACCTGGGGTACACGGGCCTGTCCGTGCTCGTCGGGTTCGTCATCGCCTTCCCGATCGGCCTGCTCATCGGGCACACCGGGAAGGGGTCGTTCCTCGCCATCAACGCCGGGAACGCGGGCCGGTCGCTGCCGACGCTGGGCCTGTTGAGCCTGCTCGTCGTCTACATGAGCAGCCAGGGGTTCCTGCCGGTGCTCATCGCCCTCGTCGTGCTCGTGATCCCGCCGATCCTCACCTCGACGTACGCGGGGCTGCGGTCGGTGGACCCGAACGCGGTCGACGCGGCCCGGGGGATGGGCATGAGTTCCTCGCAGGTCCTGTTCCGCGTCGAACTGCCCATGGCGCTGCCCGTCGTCTTCGGCGGCGTGCGCGCCGCCGTCCTCCAGGTCGTCGCCACGGCGACCGTCGCCGCGTACGTCGGGCTGTCCGGCCTCGGCCGTCTGCTCGTGGACGGCTTGGCGCTCAACGACTACGGCCGCATGGTCGCCGGCGCCGTCGTCGTGGCCGTCCTCGCCGTCGTCCTGGACCTCCTGCTCGGCCTGGTCCAGCGCTACGTCGTCTCGCCCGGCATCACGGGTCGCGGACTGTCCCGAGCACGGGGCACCCGATCCGTGGCAGAGTCCGGGGCGGTCCCGGAACCAGAACTCGTCACGTCGAAAGGCACGTCATGAACCGTAGGAACCTGCTCGGCCTCGCCCTCGTGGGCTCCCTCACGGCGACGCTGGCCGCGTGCGGCGGCGGTGACGACCCGCTGGCCACGGACAGCACCCCCGCCGCCGGCGGCTCCGCCGACGCCGCGACGATCATCGTCGGCTCGGCCAACTTCCCCGAGAGCGAACTGCTCGCCGAGATGTACAGCCAGGTCCTCGAGGCCAAGGGCGTCACGGTGCAGCGCAAGTTCAACATCGGGGCCCGCGAGCTCTACCTCAAGGCGCTCGACGACGGCTCGATCGACCTGCTGCCCGAGTACAACGGCGCGCTGCTCGCGTACTACCTCAAGGGCGACGCGCCGCAGGGGGTCTCCAGCCCGGAGACGGTGCTGGACGCGCTGAAGAAGGAGATCCCCTCCGGCCTGGAGGTCCTCGACCAGTCCGCGGCGGAGGACAAGGACTCCCTCTCGGTGACCTCGGAGACGAAGTCGAAGTACAACCTGACCTCGATCGCCGACCTGGCGCCCGTGGCCAAGGACCTCACCATCGGGGCCGGACCGGAGTTCCAGGAGCGCTACCAGGGCCTGAAGGGCCTCAAGGAGCTCTACGACGTCGAGTTCGGCACGTTCAAGCCCCTCGACGTCGGAGGCCCGCTGACCGTTGCAGGTCTGAAGGACGGCTCGATCCAGGTCGGGAACATCTTCACCACCGACTCCTCCATCGAGACGAACGGGTTCGTCGTCCTGGAGGACCCGAAGAACCTCTTCCTGGCCCAGAACATCCTGCCGCTCATCCGGTCCTCGAAGAACAACAGCACCGTCACCGAGGCGCTCAACGCCTTCTCGGCCAAGCTCACGACCGAGAACCTCACCCAGTACCTCGCGCAGGTGCAGGTGGACAAGAAGACCTCGGCCGCGGTGGCCAAGGACTTCCTCTCGGCCAACGGGCTCGTCTGACCCGCGGCGGGGTGCGGGCGTACCGTCGCACGGGTGACTGAGCACACCCGCACCCCGCAGGCGCCCGTCGGATCCGGCTTCGGCCACGACACGACGGCGGCCGAGGTCCTCGAGGGCCTCGACCTCTCCGGCCGCACCGTCGTCCTGACGGGCGGCTACTCCGGCATCGGTCTCGAGGCGACGCGCGCCCTCACCGCTGCCGGGGCCAGCGTCGTCGTCCCGGCCCGGCGGCCGGAGCACGCCGCCGCCGAGCTGGCGGACGTCCCCGGCGTGGAGGTCGCGGCCCTCGACCTCGCCGACCAGGCGAGCATCGCCCGCTTCGCGCAGGACTTCCTCGACTCCGGACGCCCGGTGCACGCGCTCATCGGCAACGCCGGGATCATGGCGTGTCCCGAGACGCGGATCGGGGACGGGTGGGAGGCGCAGTTCGGCACGAACCACCTCGGCCACTACGCCCTCGTCAACCGGCTGTGGCCGGCCATCGCCGCCGGCGGCGGGCGCGTCGTCGCGCTGTCGAGCTCGGCCCACCACCGCTCGCCCATCCGCTTCGAGGACCCCATGTTCACGCGGGGCGACTACGACAAGTGGGAGGCGTACGGGCAGGCCAAGACGGCCAACGCCCTCTTCGCGGTGCACCTCGACGCCCTCGCCGCGCCGCAGGGCGTCCGCGCCTTCTCCGTCCACCCCGGCGGCATCCTCACCCCGCTGCAGCGGCACCTGCCGCGCGAGGAGATGGTGGCCCTCGGCTGGATCGACGACGAGGGCAACCTGCTCATGGACGGGTTCAAGTCCCCGCAGGCGGGTGCCGCGACGGAGGTGTGGGCCGCGACGAACCCCCTGCTGGAGGGTCGGGGCGGGGTGTTCTGCGAGGACTGCGAGGTCGCGCTCCCCGTCGACGCCGACCGCCCGCAGTTCACGACGGGCGTGGCCCCGCACGCCACCGACCCCGACGCCGCGGCGCGGCTGTGGACCCTGTCGGCGGAACTGACGGGGGTCGACGCCTTCGCGTGACCCCCGTCAGGTCCTAGCGGTCGGACGGGTCAGGCCGGGACGAGCCAGGTGACGCCCAGCGGGGGCACGCGCAGCTGCGCGGAGAACCGCTGGCCGTTCCACTCCGTGTCCTGCGCCTGCAAGGTCCCGGTGTTGACGACGCCGGAACCGGCGAACTCCTCGGCGTCGGTGTTGAGCACCTCGCGCCAGGCGCCCGGCTGGGGGAGACCGACGCGGAAGTCCTCGTAGGCGCTGCCGGAGAAGTTGCAGACGGCGACGAGCGGCTTGCGGTCGGTGGACCAGCGGACGAACGACAGCAGGTTCCGCTGGTTATCGCCGCCGTCGATCCAGCCGAACCCCTCGGACGTGAAGTCGTCCGACCACAGCTCGGGGTGCTCCTTGTAGACCGCGTTCAGTGTCGACACCAGCTTGTGGAGCCCCGCGTGCCACGGGGTGTCCAGCAGCCACCAGTCCAGCGAGCGGGCCTCGGACCACTCGGCCTCCTGGCCCAGCTCGGCGCCCATGAACAGCAACTGCTTGCCCGGGTGAGACCACATGTAGGCCAGGTAGGCACGGACGTTGGCGAGCTGCTGCCACCGGTCACCGGGCATCTTGCGCAGCAGCGACCCCTTGCCGTGGACGACCTCGTCGTGCGAGATCGGCAGGCAGAAGTTCTCGCTGAACGCGTAGACGAGGCTGAACGTCAGCTCGCCGTGGTGGTACTGCCGGTTGACCGGGTCCTCGCTGACGTACTGCAGCGAGTCGTGCATCCAGCCCATGTTCCACTTCAGGCCGAACCCGAGGCCGCCGCCGCTGGTGGGGGCCGTGACGCCCGGGTAGGCCGTGGACTCCTCGGCGATCATCATGATGCCGGGAGTCCGCTTGTAGGCCGTGGCGTTCGCCTCCTGCAGGAAGCTGACCGCCTCGAGGTTCTCGCGCCCGCCGTACTGGTTCGGCTCCCACTCGCCCTCGTTGCGGGAGTAGTCGAGGTACAGCATCGAGGCGACCGCGTCGACGCGCAGGCCGTCGGCGTGGAACTCCTCGAGCCAGTACAGGCCCGATGCGACGAGGAAGTTGCGCACCTCGGAGCGGCCGAAGTTGGGGATGTAGGTGCCCCAGTCCATGTGCTCGCCGCGGCGGGGGTCCGGGTGCTCGTAGAGCGGGGTTCCGTCGAAGCGGGCGAGGGCGAACTCGTCCTTGGGGAAGTGCCCGGGGACCCAGTCGATGATGACGCCGATCCCCGCCTGGTGGAGGGCGTCGATGAGGTGCCGCAACTCGTCGGGCGTGCCGAACCGGGAGGTCGGGGCGAAGTAGCCCGTCACCTGGTAGCCCCAGGACCCGCCGAACGGGTGCTCCATGACGGGCAGGAACTCGACGTGCGTGAACCCCGCCGCGCTGACGTACTCGACGAGCTGGGTCGCGAGCTCGGTGTACGACAGCCCCTGCCGCCACGAACCGAGGTGCACCTCGTAGATCGAGACCGGGCCGTCCTGGGCGCTCTTCGCCGCCCGCTGGCTGAGCCACGCGTCGTCGCCCCACGTGTAGGAGGACTCCGTCACGACGGACGCCGTCGCCGGGGGCACCTCGCTGTAGCGGGCCATCGGGTCGGCCTTCTGCCGCCAGTGCCCGTCCGGCCCCTGGATCTCGTACTTGTACCGCGCGCCGGCGACCACACCCGGCAGGAAGATCTCCCAGACGCCGGAGGACCCGAGCGAGCGCATCCCCTCGGTGCGCCCGTTCCAGTGGTTGTGGTCGCCGACGACGCGGACGGCGCGGGCGTTGGGGGCCCAGACGGCGAACGACGTCCCCTCGACGGGGCCGAGCGGGCCGTTCCAGCGCTTCACGTGGCTGCCGAGGACGTTCCACAGCTCCTCGTGCCGACCCTCGCCGATGAGGTGCAGGTCGACCTCGCCGACGGTCGGCAGGAAGCGGTAGGGGTCGTCGACGAGCTGGGGTTCGCCGTCGTCGTAGACGACCTCGACGCGGTAGTCGCCTACCGCGCTGTCGGGGCGGACGCCGACCCAGACGCCGTCGTGCTCGTGCACGAGACCCGTGCGCGTGCCGTCCTCGCCGACCACCGTGACGGAGGAGGCGAAGGGCTTCAGGACGCGGAAGGTGACCCCGCCGTCGTGGGCGTGCGCACCGAGCACCGAGTGCGGCGACCAGTGCGCCCCGGCGGCGGCGCGCGCGAGGTCGTCGGCGTCGATCTGTCGGGGGGTGGGGGCTTCACCGGTCATGCGTTGCAGTCTCCCGTGATCATCGTGGGGCCGCCTCTCAGGACGGGTCTGGGCTGGCGGGGCGCAGGAGCCGGTGGACGGCGTCCAGCGGGATGCGCAACCAGTCGGGCCGGTTGCGCGCTTCGTAGACGACCTCGTAGAGCGCCTTGTCGAGTTCCAGGGCGGCGAGCAGGACGGCCTGACCGCCCGTGCGCGGGTCGGCGCCCACCACCGCGGTGTACCCGTCGAGGAAGGCCGTGCGGCAGTCGGGGCCCCAGCTGCCCGGGTCGGCGACGGTCGAGGCCGCGTAGTCGAACGAGCGGAGCATCCCCGCCACGTCCCGCAGGGCGAGGTCGGGCAGGCTGCGTTCGGCCAGGGGCCGCAGCGGCTCGCCCTCGAAGTCCAGCAGCACCCAGCCGCGGGCGTCGGAGTGCAGCACCTGGCCCAGGTGGTAGTCCCCGTGCACCCGCTGCAGCGGCGGGGCGTCCTGCACGTGCCGGACCGCGTCGACCCGCTCGCGGGCGGCGGCGGCGACCTCGTGCAGCTGCGGGACGGCCGCACAGGCCCAGGCGACCCGTTCGAGGAGGCCGTCGGCCACGGCCGCCAGGCGTGCGGGGGTGGCGGGCTCGGTCGGCAGCTCGGTGGCCAGGACCGCGTGCACCTCGGCCGTCGCGCGGCCCAGCTCCCGGGCCTGCTCGGTGAAGTCCTCACCGGCACCGACCGCGGCCGTCGCCACGCGCCAGGCGTCCTGCGACCCGGCGAGGAACTCGGTGACGTGCGCGAGGTGCCCGGCCGCGGCCGATCCGTCCGGGGCGGTCCACCGGCCGTCGACCCAGCCCGCCGGGCGCGGGACCCGGGCGCACCCGGCGTCGGCCAGGGCGGTCTGCACGACCACGTCGGGGTTGTCGCCCGCGGACAGGACGCGGAACACCTTGGCGATGAGCGGGGTCTCGCCCACGTCCGCCGAGACGACGATGGAGGTGTTCGACTGCTCACCGGTGAGGACCTTGGTGCGGGCACCGGCCGGCACGGGCAGGCCACCCTCGGCGCTGTGCCCGTTGACGCCGACGGTCCGCGAACCGGCCCCCTCCTCGCTGGCGACGAGCGTCAGCAGCGCCCGCGTCCACGTCGGGTCGTGCGGACCGTCGTAGATCCACGCCGGCGCCCCGTCGACGTCGGGCAGTTCCCCGACGAGCGCGGCCACGAGGTCGGGGTCGGGGGAGGGGCGGACCGAGATCGGCACCGAGTAGACGGTGCGCGGGGCGTCGTCCCCGTCACCGGCGCGGACGGTCAGCGCGACGAGTTGCGCCACGCCCCCCTCGTCGAGCGGGGTGCGTTCGACGCGCTCGACGTGCACGGCGACGCCCTTGTGGGCGAACCAGCGCTGGGCGGGGGCCCAGGTGCGCAGGAGCTCGGCGATCGCCTCGTCGGAGGCGGCGGAGGTCTTCACGGGGACGCCCATCAGGATCCCTCCACGGTGAGCCAGTAGAAGCCGCGGGACCCGCAGGTCACCTCGAACCGGCCGTCGCCGTCCACCGTCCCGAACGGGGCACCGCCGAACACGTCGTGCAGTCGCGCGCCGGCGTACCCGGGCAGGCGGAGGGACGCGGCCTGGGGGTGGTCGGAGAGGTTGTTCACGCAGAGCACCGTCTCACCCCCGGCCTCGCCGGACCTCTCGAGGACCCGCAGGAACGCGAGCACGGCGTCGTTGCTGCAGTGCGCCTCCTCGTCGCGGGAGGTGAGCTGCAGGTAGGTCCCGCGCCCGAACGCGGGGTGCTGGCGCCGCACCGCCAGGACGCTGCGGACCCAGTGCAGCAGCGAGGAACCGGTGGCCAGCTGCGCCTCCACGTTCACCGACTGGTAGTGGTACACGAGCGACTGGACCGTCGGCAGGTACAGCTTGCCGGGGTCGGCGGCGGAGAACCCCGCGTTGCGGTCGGGCGTCCACTGCATCGGGGTCCGCACCGCGTCGCGGTCGTCGAGCCAGATGTTGTCGCCCATCCCGATCTCGTCGCCGTAGTACAGGCAGGGACTGCCCGGCAGCGACAGGACGAGGGCGTGGATGAGCTGCAGCTCCGGCCGGGAGTTGTCCAGCAGCGGAGCGAGCCGGCGCCGGATCCCGACGTTGGCGCGCATCCGCGGGTCCGGCGCGTACCAGCCGTACATCGACGCGCGTTCCTCGGTGGTGACCATCTCGAGGGTCAGCTCGTCGTGGTTGCGCAGGAACGTCCCCCACTGCCCGCTGGAGGTGGGGATGCGCGGGGTGGCCGAGAGGATGTCGGTGATGGGCGTGGCCCGCCCCTCGCGCAGCGCGTAGTACAGGCGCGGCATGACGGGGAAGTGGAAGCACATGTGGCACTCCGGCTCGTCCTCGGTGCCGAAGTACTCCACGACGTCGAACGGCCACTGGTTGGCCTCGGCCAGCAGCACCCGGCCCGGGTACTCCTCGTCGACCATGCGCCGCAGCCGGTGCAGGTAGGCGTGCGTGGCGGGCAGGTTCTCCCCGTTCGTGCCCTCCTGCACGTAGAGGTAGGGCACCGCGTCGAGGCGGAACCCGTCGATGCCCATGTCCATCCAGAACCGGACGGTGTCGAACATCGCCTCCTCGACGTCGGGGTTGTCGAAGTTCAGGTCGGGCTGGTGGGAGAAGAAGCGGTGCCAGAAGTACTGCCGCCGCACCGGGTCGAACGTCCAGTTCGACGTCTCGGTGTCGACGAAGATGATGCGCGCGTCGGGGTACTCCTCGCCGGTGTCGCTCCAGACGTAGAAGTCGCCGTAGGGGCCCTCGGGGTCGGAGCGGCTGGCCTGGAACCACGGGTGCTGGTCGCTGGTGTGGTTCATCACCAGGTCCACGACGACGCGGATCCCGCGGTCGTGGGCCTGGGCGACGAGGTGCTGGAAGTCGGCGAGGGTGCCGAACTCGGGCAGCACGGCGTTGTAGTCGGAGATGTCGTAGCCGCCGTCGCGCAACGGCGAGGCGTAGAACGGCGGCAGCCAGAGGCAGTCGACGCCCAGCCACTGCAGGTAGTCCAGCTTCGCCGTGAGCCCGGTGAAGTCACCGGTGCCCGACCCGTTGGAGTCCGCGAACGCGCGGACCAGCACCTCGTAGAAGACCGCCGTCTTGTACCACTCGGGGTCCTCGCGCAGGCCGGTCACCGGTGAGCCACCCTCGCCCCGCCGTCAGCCCGTGACGTGGAGCACGTGGGCGGGTTCGACGTACGGGTCGAGGCGCACGTAGGCGTGCTCGCCCCACTCGAACTCCGCGCCCGTGATCTCGTCGCGCACCGTGAAGCGCTCCCACCACTGCCGGCCGAGGGCGCCCATGTCGAGGTGGACCGTCGTCTCCCGGGTCGCGTGCGGGTCGAGGTTCACGACGACGAGGACGAGGTCCTCGGTGCCGTCCAGCTCCACCCGGCGGCGGGAGAAGCACAGCACGTTCTCGTCGTCGCTCGCGTGGAAGACGGTGCCCCGCAGCTGCTGCAGCGCCGGGTGGTGGTTGCGGACCCAGTTCAGCTTGGCCAGGTAGGGGGCCAGGGACCAGCCCTCGCGCTCGGCCTTGGCGAAGTCGCGCGGGCGGTACTGGTACTTCTCGTTGTCCAGCTGCTCCTCGGCGCCGGGCCGGGCGGCGTGCTCGATGAGCTCGTACCCGGTGTAGATGCCCCACGACGGCGACAGCAGCGCCGCGAGGACGGCCCGCAGCTTGAACACCGGCGGCCCGCCGTACTGCATGGTGGGCGTGAGGATGTCGTGCGTCGTGGGCCAGAAGTTCGGGACCATGTAGTGCGCCGACTCGGTGGTCAGCTGCTCGAGGTACTCCCGCAGCTCCCAGGCCTGGTTGCGCCAGGCGAAGTAGGAGTAGGACTGCTGGAACCCGACCTTGGCCAGCGTGTGCATCATCGCCGGCTTCGTGAACGCCTCCGCCAGCCACACCACCTCGGGGTGCTCGGCGTTGACCTCCGCGATGAGCCACTCCCAGAACTCCACCGGCTTGGTGTGCGGGTTGTCGACGCGGAACAGCGTGACGCCGTGCTCGACCCAGAGCAGGACCATGCGCTTGACCTCGGCGTAGATCCCGGCCGGGTCGTTGTCGAAGTTCAGCGGGTAGATGTCCTGGTACTTCTTCGGCGGGTTCTCCGCGAAGGCGATGGACCCGTCGGCGCGGGTGGTGAACCACTCGGGGTGCTCGGTGACCCAGGGGTGGTCCGGCGCGCACTGCAGCGCGATGTCCATCGCGACCTCGAGGCCGAGCTCCTTGGCGCGCCCGACGAAGAAGTCGAAGTCCTCGAACGTCCCGAGGTCGGGGTGCAGGGCGTCGTGGCCCCCCTCGGCGGCCCCGATCGCGTACGGCGACCCCGGGTCCAGCGGGCCGGCGGTCAGGGTGTTGTTCGGGCCCTTGCGGTTGATGCGGCCGATGGGGTGGATCGGGGTGAGGTAGGCGATGTCGAAGCCCATCTCCTTGATCGCCGGCAGGCGCTCGGCGGCCGTCCGGAAGGTCCCGGAGGTCCAGCGACCGGACTCCTCGTCGAAGGTCGCGCCCTCGGACCGGGGGAAGAACTCGTACCAGGCGCTGAAGGCGGCGAGCTTGCGCTCCACCCGCACGGGGTACGTCGCGGACGGGCTGAGCAGCTCGCGGACCGGCAAGCGGTCCAGGACCGCCCGGACCTCCTCGGTGCGACCGGCGTCGAGGCGCTCGTGGTCGCCGCGGGCGGTGTCGCGCAGCCCGGTGGCGGCCTCCTGCAGGACGGCCGCGTCGGCGGCGGGACGCCCGCCCTGCGCTGCGGCGCGTTCGAGCAGCCGGGCGCCCTCCTCGAGCATGAGGGCCACGTCGACACCGGCCTCGACCTTGATCGTCGCGTCGTGGTCCCAGGTGCCGTACGGGTCCGACCAGCCTTCGACGCGCAGGCCCCACAGGCCCTCGGTGTCGGGGGACAGGGTGGCGACGTAGGCGTCCTTGCCCGGGTTGACGCACGTCATCCGCACCGACGGGCCGTCGGTGCCGTCGGGGCGGACGAGGACGGCCGTCGCGGCGACGGCGTCGTGGCCCTCCCGGAAGACGGTGGCGCTGACGGGGATCAGCTCACCCGGCACGGCCTGCGAGGGCCAACGTCCACCGTCCACGACGGGCTGGACGTCGAGCACGGGGATGCGGCCCACGGGGGGCTGCCCGGGCCCCGTGAGCGGGCCCGTCCGCACCGTCAGCCGGTCCTGCGCTCGGTCGTGCACTCGGTCCTGGTCACGGTGCTGGTCGATCGTCACGGGGCGAACCTACCGAGAGGGGAGGCGCCCGTCGCGGGGAAGTGGGCGCGGATGGGGGCGAACCCGTCGCGGTCGGGTGATCACCGGTCTAGGGTCGGCGCCGTGAGAGCAATCAGGCGCTTCACCGTCCGCACCGTGCTCCCCGCGCCCCTGGCGCCGCTGGGTGACCTGGCGAGCAACCTGAGGTGGTCGTGGCACAAGCCCACCCGGGACCTGTTCGAGTCCATGGACCCCGCCGCCTGGGTCGCGGTCCACCGCGAACCCGGGGCGCTGCTGGGTGCCCTGAGCACGGAACGGCTCGACGCGCTCGCGCAGGACGCGCAGTTCGTCGAGCGGGTCCGCGCGGCGGCCACCGACCTCGAGGCCTACCTGTCCCGGCCCGGCTGGTACGCCGGCCTGGGCGCCGACGCGCCGAAGGCCATCGCGTACTTCTCCATGGAGTTCGGGATCACCGGGGCGCTGCCTCAGTACTCCGGGGGCCTGGGGATCCTCGCGGGGGACCACCTGAAGTCGGCCAGCGACCTGGCCGTGCCCATCGTCGGCGTGGGCCTGTTCTACGCGACGGGGTACTTCAAGCAGTCCCTCTCGCGCGACGGCTGGCAGCAGGAGACCTACCCGGTCCTGGACCCCGACGGCCTGCCGCTGTCGCTGCTGCGCGAGAGCGACGGCAGCCCGGCGAAGGTGTCGGTGGACCTGCCCGGCGGTCGCCGCCTGCACGCGCAGGTCTGGAAGGCGCAGGTCGGCCGGGTGCCCCTGCTGCTGCTCGACTCCGACGTCGAGGACAACGACGAGGCCGCCCGTGGCGTCACCGACCGCCTCTACGGGGGCGGTGGCGAGCACCGGTTGCAGCAGGAACTCCTGTGCGGCATCGGCGGCGTCCGGGCGCTGCGGTTGTGGTCGCGGCTGACCGGGGCGCCGGAGCCGGAGGTCTACCACACCAACGAGGGGCACGCCGGGTTCCTGTCCGTCGAGCGGATCCGCGAGCAGGTCGAGCGCGGCCTCACGTTCGACGAGGCCCTCGAGGCCGTGCGCTCGGCCACCGTGTTCACGACGCACACGCCCGTTCCCGCGGGCATCGACCGGTTCGGCCGCGACCAGATCGGGCTGTACTTCGGTGGCGACAACCCGCTGCCCGGCGTCCCGGTCGAGCGCATCCTGGCCCTGGGCGCGGAGGACTACCCCGGCGGCGACCCGGGCGTCTTCAACATGGCGGTCATGGGGTTGCGGCTCGCGCAGCGCGCGAACGGCGTGTCCCAGCTGCACGGCGCCGTCAGCCGCGGCATGTTCGACGGCCTCTGGCCGGGTTTCGACGCCCCCGAGGTCCCGATCTCCTCGATCACCAACGGCGTGCACGCGCCGACCTGGGTGGCGCCCGAGGTGTTCGCCATGGGCAAGCAGTACATCGGTCCCGAGCTGCCCCGGGAGGGCCTGGGGTTCGAGAAGGTCGGGCAGGTCCCCGACGAGGAGATCTGGCGCACCCGCCGCGTCCTGCGCGGCCGGCTCGTCGAGGACGCGCGCCGGCGGCTGAAGCTGTCCTGGTTGCAGCGCGGGGCGTCCGAGGCGGAACTGGCGTGGACGAAGGACATGCTCGACCCCGACGTCCTGACGATCGGGTTCGCCCGCCGGGTCCCGACGTACAAGCGGCTCACGCTCATGCTGCGCGACCCCGAGCGGCTCAAGCAGTTGCTGCTGCACCCGCAGCGGCCCGTCCAGCTCGTCATCGCGGGCAAGTCGCACCCGGCCGACGAGACGGGCAAGCGGCTCATCCAGCAGATGGTCCGGTTCGCCGACGACCCGGCCGTGCGGCACCGCATCGTGTTCCTGCCGAACTACGACATCACGATGGCGCTGTCCCTGTACCCGGGCTGCGACGTCTGGCTCAACAACCCGTTGCGGCCGTTCGAGGCGTGCGGGACGTCGGGCATGAAGGCCGCGCTCAACGGCGGACTGAACCTGTCGATCCTGGACGGGTGGTGGGACGAGTGGTACGACGGCGGCAACGGCTGGGCGATCCCCACCGCCGACGGCGTCGACGACCCCGACCACCGTGACGACCTCGAGGCCGCGGCCCTCTACGACCTGGTGGAGAACTCCGTCGCCGCGCGGTTCTACGACCGCGACGAGCGGGGCCTACCGGCGCGCTGGCTGGAGATGGTTCGGCACACGCTCGCCTCCCTCGGGCCCAAGGTGCTCGCGAGCCGCATGGTCACCGACTACGTCCAGCAGCTCTACGTCCCGGCGGCCCAGGCCGGCCGCGCGGCGGCGGCGTCGTCGGCGGCGGGGGCCAAGGACCTGGCGCGCTGGAAGGCGTCCGTGCGGGACGGCTGGTCCGGGGTGCGCGTCGACCACGTCGAGTCCTCCGGGGTCGGCGACTCCGCGCAGATCGGCGACGTCGTCCACGTGCGGGGTTTCGTCTCCCTCGGTGACCTCGCGGTCGACGACGTGGAGGTCCAGGTCGTCCACGGCCGCGTCAGCGAGTCCGACGAGCTGCGGCCCTCCGGCACGGTCAGGTTGACGCCGGCGGAGTCGTTCGGCGACGGGCGGCACCGGTTCGAGGGCGAGTTCGCGCTGCGCCAGACCGGGCCGTTCGGCTACACCGTGCGCATCCTGCCGCGGCACCCGGGGCTGGCCACGTCGGCCGAGCTGGGGCTCGTCGTCAACGCCTGAGCCGACGCTCGATCAACGACCGATCGCCTCCAGGACGTCCTCGGGGACCGTGAGGTGGGGCCAGTGGCCCGCACCGAGGTCCCCGAGGTCGACCGCGTCCACGAGCGGGTTCAGCCCGCGCAGCACCGTGAGGTCGACGTCCCGGCTGGACCGGACGTAGAGCGTCGGCACGTCGAGCCCGGCCAGCACCGGCCGCGGGTCGAGCGCCAGCACGGCGTGCCACAGCGGGCGGACGGCGGCGGGGTCGGTGGCGAGGACGCCGGCGACGACGTCCTCGCCGAGCGCGGCGTCGTGCGGGCCCCACGAGGACCGCATGGACGCCTCCAGCGTCCGCCGCCAGTCCGGGCGCAGCACCGCCTCGGCGCGCGACGCCTTGCGCTGCAGCGCGTCCTCGGTGACGGGGAGGTTCGCGTCGAGCAGGACGAGACGGCTCAGCAGGCCGGGGTGGCGGGCCGCGAGGACGAGCCCGGCGACCCCGCCGGTGCTGTGCCCGACGAGCACCGACCCGGTCGGCACCTGCTCGGCGAGCCGGTCCGCGACCGTCTCCAGCGTCACGGGGACGACCGCGGCCTCGGCGCCGTGCCCGGGCAGCTCCAGCCGGCGCACCGGTTCCGGGGCGAACCCCGGCGCGACCCTGTCGAACTGCCACGGCGCGCACCCGATGCCGGGGACGAGCACGACGGTCACGAGGAGCTCGCGGTCACGGGGTGGCGAACACCCGCACCGACCACGGGGCCACCCGCACCGCCTGTCCCGCCCCGGTGACACGGCGACGCCGGTCCGGGGTGGAGGACCACCGCGGCGCGAACGTGGTGACGCCCTCGACCGTCGGCAGCGTGACGTCGAGCTGGCGGGGCCCACCGTTGACGACGACGAGGACCGAGTCGTGCCCGCGGTCGCGGCCGTCGACGAGGACCTGCAGGATCCGGCGGTCCGCCTGGTGCCAGTCCTCCACCGTCATCGGCCGGCCGTCCTCGGCGAACCACAGCAGGTCCTGGCGCTGGTCGCGGACGGGGGAACCCCGCCGCACCCCCGCCTCCCGCAGGACGGGGTAGCGGCGGCGCAGCGCGAGCAGTTCGCGCACGTCGTCGAGGAGTTCGGTCTGCCAGTCCTGCAGGTCCCAGTCGATCCAGCTGACCTCGTTGTCCTGGCAGTAGGCGTTGTTGTTGCCGCCCTGGCTGCGCCCGAACTCGTCGCCGGCCGTCAACATCGGGACGCCCGAGGACAGCACGAGCGTGGCGAGCAGGTTCCGGATGCCCCGCCGCCGCAGGTCCAGCACGTCCGCGTCGTCGGTCGCGCCCTCGACGCCGTGGTTCCAGCTCGTGTCGGAGTCGCTGCCGTCGCGGTTGCCCTCGCCGTTGGCCTCGTTGTGCTTGCGGTCGTGGGCGACGAGGTCGGCGAGGGTGAAACCGTCGTGCGCCGTCACGAAGTTCACGCTGGTCAGCCGGCCGCGCTGGACGTCGAAGGTGTCCGCCGACCCGGCGAACCGCGTCGCGAGTTCGCGCAGACCGCGTCCGGCGGCGACGGGGGCGGAGTGGCCCAGCGCGATCTCGCGGGCGTCGGTCAGCCAGAACCGCCGGACCCCGTCGCGGTAGCGGTCGTTCCACTCGTGCAGGGGCGCGGGGAACTGGCCCGTGCGCCAGCCGAAGGGCCCCACGTCCCACGGTTCGGCGACCAGCTTGGTCGCGGCCAGCACGGGATCGGTGCCGAGCGCCACGAGGAAGGGGTGGTCGGGGGAGAACCCGTCACGGCCGCGGGCCAGCGTCGTCATGAGGTCGAACCGGAACCCGTCGACGCCGAACTCGTCCACCCAGTACCGCAGGGAGTCCAGCGCGAACTGCACGACGCGGCGTTCGGTGAAGTCCAGGGAGTTCCCGCAGCCGGTGACGTCGAACGGTCGGCCGCCCGCGTCGCGCAGGTAGTACGTCGCGTCGTCGAGGCCCCGCAGCGACAGGTGCGGCCCGTCCGGCCCCTCCTCGCAGGAGTGGTTGTAGACGACGTCGAGCAGCACCTCGACGCCCGCCGCGTGCAGGTCCTGCACGGCACGGCGGAACTCGTCCCGCACGGCGGCCGGGCCGGCGGCCCGGGCGGCGGCCGTCGCGTACGCGGGGTGGGGGGCGTTGAACGCCAGGGTGTTGTAGCCCCAGTAGTTCGACAGCCCGCGCCGGCGCAGGGCGACCTCGGACGTGCTCGCGTGCACCGGCAGCAGTTCCAGCGTCGTGACGCCGATGGAGTGCAGGTGCTCGAGCACGGCCGGGTGCGCCAGCGCTGCGTACGTCCCGCGCAGCTCCTCCGGGACGCCGGGGTGCCGCTGCGTCAGACCCCGCACGTGCGCCTCGTAGACGACGGTCTCCGCCCACGGGACGCGCGGCCGCTCGTCGGCCCGGACCCGCAGCTCCTGCGGGAGTCCGGGCAGGACGACGCCGAGCGGCACGTGCGGCCCGCTGTCGCGGGGGTCCGCGACGGCGAGGTCGCCGCGCAGCGTCTCGTCGACGGTGTGGCCGAACACCTCCGGGGCCAGGGCGACCTCGCCCTCGATCCCCCGGGCGTACGGGTCGAGCAGGAGCTTGGCGGGGTTGTGCCGCAGCCCGCGTTCGGGGTCCCAGCGGCCGTGGACGCGCAGGCCGTAGCGGGCGCCGACGACGAGGTCGGGGACGTGCCCGTGCCAGACGCCGTGGTCGACGTCGGTCAGCCGCGTGCGCGTCTCGGACCCGTCGGTCGCGACGACGCAGACGTCGACCGCGTCGGCGTGCCCGGCGAAGACCGCGACGTCGGCCCCGTGCCCGTCCGCGCGCAGCGTCACCCCCAGCGGGTGGCTCCGGCTGCCGGTGCCGGGAGGTGCTGGTGGGGCCGGACGGATCGGGACGGGCACCGGCGCAGTCTGTCAGTTCCTTACACTCGACGCTGTGACGGCGGACCACCGGGCCTACCTGGACCACGCCTCGACGACCGCCCTGCGGCCCGAGGCCCTGCAGGCGTACGTGGCCGAGACCGCCCGCGGCGCGGGCAACCCGTCGTCGCTGCACTCGGCCGGGCGCCGCGCCCGGGTGGCCGTGGAGGAGAGCCGCGAGACGCTGGCGGAGCTGCTGGGAGCCCGTCCGGGCGAGGTCGTCTGGACCTCCGGGGGCACCGAGAGCGACAACCTGGCCCTCACCGGGCTGTACCGGGCGCGGCGCGACGCCGACCCGGTGCGTCGGCGCATCGTCCTGGCCGCCACCGAGCACCACGCGGTCCTGGACTGCGTCGAGTGGCTCGAGGCGCGCGAGGACGCCGTCGTCACCTGGGTCCCCGTCGACGCCACGGGCCTGGTGGACCCGGCGGTCCTGGCCGAGGTGCTCGGGGACGGCGCGGACGTCGCGCTGGTCTCGCTCATGTGGGCCAACAACGAGGTCGGCACCGTCCAGCCCGTGGCCGCCGCCGCCGAGACCGCCCACGCCGTGGGGGTGCCGCTGCACACCGACGCCGTCCAGGCCGTCGGCCACCTGCCGGTCGACTTCGCCGCCTCCGGGGCGGACCTGCTGTCGCTGTCGGCGCACAAGTTCGGCGGGCCCGTCGGCACCGGTGCGCTGCTCGTCAAGCGCGGGACGACGCTCGTGCCGCTGCAGCAGGGCGGCGGGCAGGAGCTGGGCGTGCGCTCGGGCACCCTCGACGCGCCCGGCGCACGCGCGACCGCGGCGGCGCTGCGCGCGGCGGCCGGCGGCCTGCCGGCCGAGGCGCAGCGGCTCGCCGCCCTGCGCGACCGCCTGCTGGCCGGGGTCTCGCAGGTGCCCGGGGCCGTCGTGCGGGGGGCGGCGCCGGGGCCGGGGCGCCTGCCGGGCAACGCGCACGTCACCGTCGAGGGCTGCGAGGGGGACTCCCTGACCTACCTGCTCGACGCGGCCGGCGTGGAGTGCTCGACGGGCTCGGCCTGCCAGGCCGGTGTCCCGCAGCCCAGCCACGTGCTGCTCGCGATGGGCCTGTCGCCGGCGGAGGCCGCGGGCGCGCTGCGGTTCTCCCTCGGCTGGACGTCCACCGAGGCCGACGTCGACGCGGCCGTGGCCGCGTTGGGGCCGGCCGTCGAGCGGGCGCGCCGGGCCAGCGGTTCCCGGGCCGGCCGGGCCCACCGGCGGCGCCCGGCCCTGGCGGGGGGCGCCTGATGCGCGTCCTGGCCGCCATGAGCGGGGGAGTGGACTCCGCGGTCGCCGCCGCCCGCGCCGTCGAGGCCGGGCACGACGTCGTCGGCGTCCACATGGCGCTCAACCGGAACCCCGGGACGCTGCGGACGGGGTCGCGCGGGTGCTGCACGATCGAGGACTCCCTCGACGCCCGCCGCGCCGCGGACCTGCTGGGCATCCCGTTCTACGTGTGGGACCTCTCCGAGGACTTCGTCGAGGACGTCGTCGAGGACTTCGTCGCCGAGTACGCCGCGGGCCGGACCCCGAACCCGTGCGTCCGGTGCAACGAGCGCATCAAGTTCGCCGCGCTGCTCGACAAGGGCATCGCGCTGGGGTTCGACGCCGTCGCGACCGGCCACTACGCGCAGGTGCGGACGGGCCCGGACGGCAGCGCCGAACTGCACCGCGCCGCGGACGAGGCGAAGGACCAGTCCTACGTGCTCGCCGTCCTCGACGCCGACCAGGTCGCGCACGCGATGTTCCCTCTCGGCGACGCCCCGACGAAGGCGCAGGTGCGCGAGGAGGCGCGCCGCCGCGGGCTGCCCGTGGCGGACAAGCCGGACAGCCACGACATCTGCTTCATCCCCGACGGGGACACCCGCGGGTTCCTCGCCGACAAGCTCGGGGAGGTTCCCGGGCAGATCGTCGACGAGTCCGGCGAGGTCCTCGGCGACCACACGGGGACGTACGGCTTCACGGTGGGGCAGCGCAAGGGCCTGGGGATCTCCCGGCCCGCCCCCGACGGCCGGCCCCGGTACGTGCTGAGCATCGAACCGGTCCGCCGCACGGTGACCGTCGGCCCGGCCGAGCGGCTGGCCGTGAGCGGCCTGCACGCCGTCGACCCGGTGTGGACCTGCCCGCCGCCGCAGGGGCCCGTCGAGGTCCACGTGCAGGTGCGGGCCCACGGCGAGGCCGTTGCGGCGGTCGTCGAACCCGTGGGCGACGGGATCTCCGTGGCGCTGCGCACGTCGTTGACGGGCGTCGCGCCGGGGCAGACGGTCGCCGTCTACCGGGGGACGAGGGTGCTGGGTTCGGCGACCATCGCGGGGACGTCCACGGGGAGTTCGCCGGGAAGTTCCGCGCGGACCTCCTGAGCCGGCTGCGGCTTGGCGTACAGGTACCCCTGGGCGTAGGTGCAGCTGAGCTCGCGGAGCACCTCGGCCTGCTGCTCGGTCTCGACGCCCTCGGCGACGACGTCCAGCCCGAGGCTGCGGGCGAGTTCGATGATGGAGGCGACGAGCAGCGTCGCCGACCCGCCGAGGGAGAGGTCGCTGACGAAGGACCGGTCGATCTTGACGGTGTCGACCGGCAGGCGGCGCAGGTAGGACAGGCTCGAGTAGCCGGTGCCGAAGTCGTCGATGGCGACGAGGACCCCGGCGGCGCGCAGTTGCGCGAGGCGCGCCGACACCGCCTCGAGGTCCCCCACGAGCACGCTCTCGGTCACCTCCAGCGTGAGCTGGGACGGCCGCAGCCCGCTGTCGCGCAACGCGTCCCGCACCACGGTGAGGACGTCGTCGTTCGCGAGCTGGACCGCGGACAGGTTCACCGCGATGCCCACGGGGTAGCCCCGTTCGGCCGTCCACGCGGCGGCCTGGTGCGTCGCGGTGCGCAGCACCCAGGCCCCGATGGCGAGGATCTCGCCGCTGGCCTCGGCGAGGGGCACGAAGTCGAGCGGGGAGACCATGCCGCGCTCGGGGTGGCGCCAGCGCAGCAGCGCCTCGTACCCCTTGGCGCGCGCGGCCTGCCCGGCCGGTCCGCAGTCCTCGGTCTGGCGCCGGTAGTCGACCGTCGCCTGGTAGAAGACCTCGAACTGGCCTTCCGCCAGGGCCCGGCCGAGGTCGTCGCGCAGGGACGCCTTGTCCTGCGCGGCGGCGGACATGCCCTCGGCGTAGGCGACGAGGCGGTTCTTGCCGCTGGACTTGGCCCAGTACATGGCCAGGTCGGCGTTGCGCAGGAGTTCGGCGGCGGAGTCCAGGTCGCTGCGCTGCTGGCACAGCGTGGAGGCGTCGGCCGTGCCGAGGCTGGCGTGGACGTGGACCTGCTGACCGTCGAGCAGGACCGGCTGGGACAGGCTGGCCAGGAACCGGTCGCCGACGCGCCGGGCGGCCGCCTCGCCGCCGTGGATGACGACGGCGAACTCGTCCCCGCCGAGCCGGGCGACGAGGTCACCGCTGCGCACGCAGGCGCGCAGCCTCTGGGCGACGGCGAGCAGCAACTGGTCGCCGGCCGCGTGCCCGCGGGAGTCGTTGACGTTCTTGAAGTCGTCGAGGTCGACGAACAGGACGCCGACGTCGTCGCGTCGGGACAGGGCGCGGGTGAGGAACTCCTGCAGCAGCGTGCGGTTCGCCAACCCCGTCAACGGGTCGCGCAACCCCTGCTGCTCGTTGAGCCGCCAGGAGGCGAGGTGGGTGACGCTGGCGGCGAGGACGAACGCCGCGTGGACGACCATCCAGCGCCAGGGGTGGTCCATCGCCGCGTGGTGGCTGTAGACGAACCGGGGTTCGAGGGTGCCGAGGACGCCGTGGTGCACGACGACGATGAAGAGCCCGATCGAGAAGGGCACCCAGTCCTGGTAGAGCGCCACCAGACCGATCATCACGAAGAAGTGGAAGTGCGCCTCGGTTTGCCCGTCCCAGAACTGCACCAGGACGGTGGAGGCGGTGAACAGGCTGGCTGAGGCTCCCGCCGACCGCAGCTTGCGCGAGTAGCCGGTGGGGACCGCGAGAGCCAGCGGAGCCAGCACGAGGGCGCCGCCGGCGAGCACCGTCCACGGCGACAGCCCCTGGAACGCGCCGAACACCACGAGACCGATGGCCTGCAACGCGGCGACGCGCACGATCGCGCCGTGCCGGCGGTGCCACACCTCGTCGGGCAGCATCCGACCCTGGGGCAGCAGGGACACCACTGCGCCGGTGGAACGTCGCAGCAGGCTGCGGGGGGAGCTCACGCCACACCTTCGACCGCTTGACGTCTCAACTGCAGGAGCGTCCCCCGATCGGCGGATGACGTTTCAGGCAGCAGTGCGCTCGGGTGGGTCGTCGCTTCGGAGGGCGTGGGCGAGTTCCCGGGCTCGGTCGAGGAGGCCGGGGTGGTCGTTGCGGGTCCACGGTCCGGGGTCGGCGAGCCGCCCGAGGTGACGGTGCAGAGTGCGCGTTTCCGGGAGCCCGTCCTCACCGAACCTTGCTTCGAGTCGTCCGGCGTGCAGGGCGCGGTGGTGCCGGCCGCAGAGCAGGATCAGGTTCTCGATGCTGGTGGGTCCGCCGTCGGCCCAGTGGACGACGTGGTGGTAGTGGCAGGCCCACGCCGGTGCGCCGCAGCCGGGGGCGGTGCAGCCGCGGTCGCGTTCGGCGACCAGGAGGCGCTGGGCGGGGGTGGCGTGCCGGTCCTGGGAGTGCAGGGAGCGGGGCCGGCCGAGGCGGTCCAGGACCGCGACGGACAGGTCGGCGTCGCAGGTGGCGGC